>JBLMWN010000279.1:0-6657 GCA_050257255.1 Betaproteobacteria bacterium
CGCCTTCTTTTTGCTGCCTCCGGCAAGGTTCAGGACCTTCTTGATGTGCTCCCGCTCTGCCCGGTCAAGGGACCAGTCGCGGCTGTCGTCATCGGTCCGCGTTTCAATGCCCAGAGGAAGATCCTCCTTGCGCACCTCGTCGGTTTCGGCTACAACCACGGCCCTTTCCAAAGCGTTTTCCAGTTCCCGGATGTTTCCGGGCCAGGGGCGGCTGATCAGCGCGCTCATGGCTTCATCGGATATTCTTCGGATCGGTTTTGCCAGCTTCTTTCCGTATTTCGCGATGAAATACCTGGCAAGGAGCGGAATGTCTTCGGCACGGTCCCGGAGCGGCGGAAGGTCGATCCGGATGACGTTCAGCCGATAGTAAAGGTCTTCCCTGAAATGCTTTGCCTTGATCGCTTCCGGCAGGTCCTGATTGGTTGCGGCGATGACCCGCACGTCCACGGTGACGGGCGTCGTGCTGCCGACGGGGAAGAACGTCATATCCTGAAGCACGCGCAGGAGCTTTACCTGGAGGTTCTTGCTCATCGCCTCCACTTCATCCAGGAATATTGTTCCGGTCGACGCGGCCTCGAAGAGGCCCTTCCGGTCTACGGATGCGCCCGTGAACGCCCCGCGCATATAGCCGAAGAGTTCGGATTCCAGAAGATTCTCGTTCAGCGCAGCGCAGTTGACCGCAATGAACGGCTTGTCTTTCCTGACGCTGTTGAAATGGATGGCGCGGGCGATCAATTCCTTTCCGGTTCCGCTCTCACCGTAAATCAGGATACTCGAAGGCACGTCCAGGATCTTCCTTACGAGGTCCAGCACCGACAGCATCTTCGGGCTGCTGGCGATAATCCCCTCGAAGTTGAGGAGGCGGGACCGTGCATCCGCTTCCATTCTCGCGTTCTCATAGATGCGGGAGTTCTCGATCGCGAGGCCGATCGGCTGCGTTGCGGCGCGGAGAATGTCGAGGAGTTCCCTGTCCGGCGTATAGGGGGCATGGGTGATCACGCACAGGACGCCGACGACTTTGTTTCTCGCTTTGAGCGGCAGGCCTGCATAGAACTCCATATTCTCCTTTTTCAACACCCCCCGCGTGAACCGGGGGTCGAGTGAAGCCTTTTCTAGGATGATCACCTCTCGGTCGCATTGGGCAATGCTTCCGCACATGCACTCGCCGACCCTGACCTTGTTCTCGCAGAGGTCTTTTACGACTGCATCGCTCAGATTCCGGAATGCTACAGGCACCATCTCCATCGTGTCCTCGTTGATCACATAAATGACTCCTGCATCTACGCCCATGAATGCAATCACTTTATCGAGCACGTCGTCGAGAATTGTCTTGAGGTCGAGGGATTTGCCGACCGTGAGTGCGATCTCATAGAGGATCGAAAGCTTTTTATTCTGCCGCTCCAGGAGGCCAGACGTTACTTCCAGGTTTTTCATAGTTATATAGTAACGCCTTTTCTTTTAAAAGGAAAGAGGAGTCATACCATCTGAATAGAATTGTTATAAAACTAAAATCTTTACTCAATAAAATCCCTCCCCTTTGTTAAAAGTGCTCTTCTGGCGAAGTAAAGATCGTTGCACACACGGATCATCTGTGAAATCCCGAAATTTGCCGCTCGTACAACCAAAGTTCTTCTGATCCTCTTTCGACCGTACGCTCTCCTACACGAATTGAAGCATATGCGCCAAGCAGCTCGTTTATGTAGCAATACAGTTGTCCTAACCGTCTGTTATCAAGAGAAATATTGTATTTTGATGCCTTGGCACGGCTAATGCAGAATTTTAATAAGAAGTCCACGTTCTATTTCTTGATGAAGGAGGAATTAGCATGAAATCAGTCTTGTATTTAATCGCTGTGATATCGATTACTGCACTTGTGATGCTTACGCCGGCTGTCGGATGGTCTCAGATGGGCGGTTCCGGCGGAATGACAGGAGGGAATAATACCGGCATGATGGGCGGCTCGATGATGAACAACAGGGGGCGGATGTCCGGCCGGGATACGATGCAGAACGGGACCGGCGTGATCGGGACGATTGACAACCTGATGAACAATATCCGTCATTTCCTGGGTCAGGGAATTGAAACGAATCATAGGAATTCAAACAACGCGACGGTTGCGAGGAGCAACAAGCATGCGCGGACGCAAGAGCGTACGAACATCAGGAACGATGGCGGCGGCAACCGGCAGACAATGAACAAGTAGAGTCTGTATTTGAAGTCCGTTTCTTGTTATGCCGGACTCGATCCTGCATCCAGAGGTTTTTCGAAGAGGCTGGATTCCCGCCTTCGCGGAAATGACGTTCTTAGTGAAGTGGCAATAAAATTACAGACTCGAAGTAGCCGGTGCTGAAAGAGGAGCGAAACAGCTCCGGCCCGAGGGAAAAGAGGTGAAAGAACATGATGCACTGGGGGACCTACGGTTGGGGCATGGGGTTCGGATGGCTCTGGATGGCGCTCGTCTGGGCGTTGATCATCGGAGGCGTCGCCTATGCCGTAAAGGCGGCATCGCGGAGCGTTGTCCATCATGATAGTAAGGAGACGCCGCGTGATATTCTAAAAAAGAGATATGCCAAAGGCGAAATAACCAAACAGGAATTCGAGCGGCAACTGGAAGATCTGAAGAAGTATTGAGGAGACCGATGTGAAGGCGGCGCCAGCAGTGTCTTTTGTCGCCCCCTCTGATGACAGCTTCATGATAAGACAACTGGAGATCGGATATCGTGAACAAGGAGGAGCCCTATGTTCATCACTGCCGAAACAGGGATCACCATAAACAGCACTCCTGAAGCGGTTTGGGACTACGCATCAGACCCCGCGAATTGGACCGCATCCAATTCCGAAGAGCATTTCGGGCTCGCCTACTACAACAGCAGGGACAACCGGCCTGCAACGGGCGTTGAGTTCCATCAGCGGGAATCCGTTGCCGGCGTCTACGCCGACCTGCGCGGAAGGTTCCTGCATGTCGAGAGACCCCGCATCGCGGTCTGGACGGGCACGGCGGTCTACCGGCTCCTCGGAGGCCTGATTCACATCAGAATACCGGAAGGCGGCGTCGTGAAGGCCGAACGTTCGCCAGCAGGCACGAGGCTGTCTCATGATGTATATATGGACTTTCCGAATTCGTGGTGGGGCAGACTGCTAGTCTGGATATTCAGGAACGTCTTCAAGGGGCCTGATGCGGCTTATAATCATACGTATAAGGAGCTTGTTTTCTTTAAGGAGCAGTTGGAAAAGAAACAGCCGGCGCCGAAAAAGAAAGAGGGCGTTGTCCCTTCTCTGAGGAGGAGCGCATGAGAGAGCGGAAGAATGAGAAGCTCACGAGGCCGGTCATCGAAAGGGGGTGAAGACATGAAGATCACGAAAGTCGCGAAGAAACAGTCCTTGACCTGCAAGTGTCACAGTTCTTGCTAGCCCTGACAGTGCCGTTGCCTATTCGTCGAAATTTACGGGAAAGGAGGAACATGCAGCCGGTACAGACTCCGGTCCCGCACGAAGACCGCCTTCATGATGCGACAAGACAAACATGCAGCTCATAAACTGCCGCTATTGCCGCCATCTTGACAGAATAGTGGAGCCCCCTCGGCATCCCGACATGTCGGGGCAAAATCAAACGCGACCTCCCGCGGCCTACGGCGCGGACCCCCGGCGGGAGCCGGGGAATTGCAAGTCGCGGGATTCAACATCTATTATGCAAGTGTGTGCGCTCCCGGTAATGCTGCTAATACTGCGAAAATTAGTGGATCCTTCCCGGCGGGAGCCGGGGATTCCAGGTCGCGGAATTCACTGCATCCTCCCTTGAATGTCTGCAGCCGCTGTGCAATACTTAAACCATATTTTAGTTTCTCACCTTTATAATTCTTTCGTATTCGGATTTCGATCACAACAGGCCTGGCCAGAGGGAAAATACAGCGCAGCAGCAGATGGACGGGGAAGGTCGACAGAAACCTTCAGGGAAAGGAGGCGATGATCATGAAAAATGTATGAAGCTCCGGGAACAAGATTTTCATTAATCACTCAACAGAGGAGGTTCAACATGCAGAAGGTTATGCTCGGAATCAGTTTCATTGTTTTCTTTTTCGGCAGTTCCCTCGTGTTTGCCCAGATGGGCGGCGGCGCAATGGAAGGCCAGAAGGGCGGCATGCAGCAAGGCCAAATGATGGAACACGGCGGGATGATGGAGCACGGCCAGATGATGGGCGACATGATGGGCATGTCGAACCAGATGTCGGAGATGATGGGCAAGATGTCCGGCATGATGAAAGACATGCCCGCAGGCAACATGAAAATGATGTCCGGCGTCATGGCGGACATGTCGCACCAGATGATGGAAATGTCCAAGGCGATGGGAAGAGGGAAGGTCTCGGCAAAAGAAATGAAGAAAATGCAGGACAGAATGACGGAGATACAGAAAAAGATGACCGAGTTGGAAACGCACAAATAACGGGCGGCTCAGAGGCTTCGCCCTCCCCGGACGCCGTAAAACGGTTGACCTGGAAATGAGGGCGAAGCCTCATCTCAAGCCAAAATCAATTTCGCCAGACACAATAACTTTCCCGATGGTACGTACAGCTGTCGCCGGCGCCAAGGAGCTTTGGAGTGACCTCGCTATTTAAACAAGGAAGGGATGCTCATGATAACCGGAATTATCACAGTCTGGTTTATCCTTACAGCATTGTCGGCGCTGTTTGTAACGCATGATCTTCTGACGAATACTCCGGCAATGGGTGTCATGAAGCTGGGCTGGGTGCTCGTCGTCCTGTATACGGGTCCTGTAGGTTTATTCATCTATCTCCTGTCCTGCCGCGAGCCCCTGCCCGGAACGCACGAGCTTTTTGTTGCGCCTCTCTGGAAACAGGCGGTCGGCTCCACCATTCACTGCCTGGCCGGAGACGCGACCGGCATCATCCTTGCCGCGGTCATTACGTCCTGGTTCGAATTGCCGAGAGCACTGGACATCGTCATCGAATACGCGGCAGGCTTCGCCTTCGGGCTGTTCATTTTTCAGGCCCTGTTCATGAAAGGGATGATGGGCGGATCCTATCTCCGGGCTGTCCAACGGACAATTCTCCCCGAATGGCTGTCCATGAACGCCATCATGGCGGGAATGATTCCCATCATGGTTTCTCTCATGGCCCGCGTCCCCGGCGCCATGGGGGCCTCACATCCGGAGTTCTGGTGGGTCATGTCCATGGCCGCGATCGTCGGCGGTATCCTCGCCTTTCCCGTGAACTACTGGCTCGTCTCGAATCATCTCAAGCACGGGATGGGCACGGTCCGTGCGATAGGAAAGGGAGGACACAGCGTGGAGCTTGAACAGGGAATGGAGGCACAACGCGAGCAGGCCGCCATGCACGGCGAACACGGCGCACAAAAGAAGAGCGCTGTTTCTCCCGGCCGGATCGTCGTCATTTCGGCGCTGACGCTTTTCATGCTCGCGGCAGGATCGGTCATCGCCGCCCTCCTCGGCTGATACCGTTCTCACGACATATATCATGCGAAAGCAAGGTGAACCCTTGAGCCGCAGCAAAGACCCGGGATATCTGCAAACAGGCCAGACAACGTGCCATGACACTGCCGGGCGCAAAATCCCCTGCGAAGGAAGCGGCCAGGACGGGGAGTTCAGGAAGGGCGTGCCCTGTCCTGTACCGCGCTTTGAACTGGAGAACGATATTGTAACCGATCGTCTCGCCGGCCTCGTCTGGACCAAGGATGCGAACCTCGCCGAATATCCCCTGACCTGGCAGGAAGCGCTCGATTACATCAAGGACATGAACCGGAAAAAATCCTTCGGCTTTTCAGACTGGCGCCTTCCCAACCGCCACGAACTTCGGAGCCTCATGAGCCATCAGACCAGGAAGCCCGCGCTGCCGGAGGGGCATCCCTTTCAGAATGTGTTTCTCGGCTGGTACTGGACCTCGACGACCGCCGCTAAAGATAGCGCCTATGCCTGGTACGTCCATATGGAGGGCGCTCGCATGTTTTACGGCCACAAGGAACAGTTCTTTTTGCTCTGGCCCGTGCGGGGTCAGGGAAACGGCATTCTGCCCGCGACCGGCCAGACGGAGTGCTATGACTCATCGGGACGCCCCGTCCCCTGCGCGGGCACGGGACAGGACGGGGAATTCCGCTTCGGCATGCCCTGGCCCGTACCGCGCTTTGAAGTGCTGGGAAATACCGTCATCGATCATGCAACGAATATCTGCTGGCCCAGGACCGCGGACCTTACAGGCAGGCCGGTGACCTGGAAAGAGGCGCTTGAGACGGTGGCGGCTTTGAACAAGCGGTCGTCAGGGGAGCAACGCTGGCGCCTGCCGAACATCAATGAACTCGAGTCTCTCGTTGATTGCAGCAGGCACAGCCCGGCATTACTGCAAGGCCATCCTTTCATCCATGTGCGCGACGGCTACTGGTCGTCCACGACGAGCATGTTCGAGCCCGACTGGGCATGGGCGCTGTACTTTGCCAAGGGCGCCGTCGGGGTGGGACAGAAATGGGGAGCGCATTTCCATGCATGGCCGGTCTGTGATGCTTCAGACAATTTTCTGCCGGACATGCGCCGGCCCTGAAGGCGGTGCGGGTGACAAGATGCACGTTACAGCGCGGGAGGATGGAAATGAGACGTGGGGAGCCGGCACATTACCTACTGATACTCGGCCC
>JBLMWN010000280.1:0-3032 GCA_050257255.1 Betaproteobacteria bacterium
AATGATTTATAACATATTGAAATATAACTAAATAATGTTTAAAAAATATTTGGCATAGCACTTGCTTTATGGACAGCAACATACAGTAACAGCATGCAGGCTTAGCCGTGGAGGGTTGAAACATGAAAAAAATACTGATAGCGGTAGATGACACGAAGGGATCGAAAAACGTATTGTCGGTCTTCCATAATTTCGTGCAGCAGCCGGCAGAAGTGGTTCTTCTTCACGTAGCGAGACTGCAGGGTCGATCCATGATCATCGATATGCTCGGCGAACCGGAAATGTCGACCTTGAAGGAAATGCTCACCGGTACCGAATATAAGGATGCCTTGGATAAGCGGGCTGACCGGATCCTGGCATTTTACACGAAAGAGCTCGCATTGAACAGTTCGTCAACGCTCAAGACGGTGAGAAGGGATGGCATTCCATCTGAAGAAATCCTCAAGGTCGCTGAGGAAGAGGGCGCAGAGCTCATCATCCTTGGCCAGAGCGGCAAACGGGGTATCGACAGGTTCATCACCGGCACAGTAGCCCAATACGTGGAAAAAAATACGAAGGTCCCGGTGCTGGTCGCAAAAAGACCGCTCATGTGTGAAGAGCCATATACCAAGAGAGACGCTTTTGCCGCTGTTTCCGTTACCACGGCGATCGTACTCGCGCTGTTTATTCTGGGGGTCCTTCTCCAGAAAGGACTGTTGCTCCATTAATGTGTTCCCTGTTCCATAGTGTACATACAGTTAAATTAAGGAGGTTCGCATGAAAAAGGTATTGATCGCAGTAGATGAGACAGAGGGTTCAAAATCGGTATTATCGGTGTTCCGCAACATGGTCCGTCCGCCGGAGAGCGTGGTCCTGGTCCATGTGCAGCAGCTCCAGGGCAAGTCGCTCATGATCGATATGCTCGGCGAGGCCGAGATGTCCACTCTTCGGGAGTCTTTGAAGGGCACTGAGCACAAAGAGGCGCTGGACCGGAAATCGGAAAAGATCCTGAACTACTACCGGAAAGAGCTGGATAACGGCGGCTTGGTCAGTGTGAAGACCGTAGTAAAGGACGGCGTTCCGTCGGAAGAGATCATGAAGGTCGCGCAGGAAGAGGGCGTGGACCTGATTATTACCGGGTACAACGGGAAGACACTCATGCAGAGGCTTATCTCCGGCTCCGTTAGCAAAGATATCGAAAAGAATGCTCCGGTGCCGGTTCTCGTGGCGAAGAACCCCACGGAGGCGGAGAAGTATGCCTGGACTGCGACTGCTGCCATGAATTTGAAGGAAAGCAGCTAGCTGTTTGCTGAAAACGTCCCGAAACCAGACAGTGAAGCGAGTCCTACCCTAGTGAAGGATCTCGAGTTGTATTGATACGAGACCCTTCACTTTTTTGGATAGAGGGTGGGATAGGTTAGCAGTTTCTAAGCGTTCATTGCCCTGGGGAGGGTATGAAATTTCAGGGGAACCAAATACCTATAGAAGGAGGGGGGAAGAAGCAAAGAAGGTGGCAGCGGCTGCGAACGAAACAGTCGCTCGAGAGCGGCACGGTCCGTCTACAGAACCCTGGTCCAGCAGCCGAAGAATGGCGGACTGGCCCGTGCGAAGAGCTTGAGGGCGGGTCGATGGCGATCGACATGGCGCCCAATAAAAGGGCCGGAGCGTGCCGCAAGAGTACCCGACTTGTCGGTAAAGACAGCGGGGTAAGAAAATCCTTAAACTAATGGGGTAGGAGGAAAGATTATGCTGCATGGTAGTATTATTTCTTTTGGGACCGCCATTTTGATGGGTCTCGGGCTCGGTTATGTTTTGCAGAGAGGTCGTTTTTGTTTGAATTCGGCATTTCGCGATATTATCTTCATCCAGGACATGACGCTTTTCAGGGCCTATCTTTTAGCTGTGGTCGTGGCCATCATCGGATCAAACCTCATCGAAGATCTGGGGCTCCTCCAGGCGATCAACCCCGATTCAGGCGTCCTCGAGACTACGATGCTCATGCGCCAGACCTTTGTGCCGATCGCGAACATCGTCGGCGGATTTCTGTTCGGTCTCGGGATCGTGCTGGCCGGAGGATGCGCGAGCGGCATCGTGTACCGTATCGGCGAAGGCCAGCTGTCTGCCCTGACGGCGATCATCGGATTCTTCTTTGGGGCGGTCATGACCGCAGACGGGCTGTTGAGCCCGGTGAATAACTATCTCAAGAGTTTTCGCGTCGAGATCAACGGCACGACGAGCCCCGCGATCTGGGACCTCTTCGGCGGCGGTCCGGCGCTGAAATGGCTCACCATTGCGATTTTTGCCATCGGGGTGCTGACCTTCATCTTTGCCGGCAAGCCGGAGTTCAAGTCCAAGTCAAAGGGCTTTGCCTCGGGCACCGTCGGCATTCTGATCGGCGTGCTGACCATCGTCGGGTGGTGGGTATCGTCCTATTTCGGCGGCGCTCCGCGCGGCATGTCCGTCAGCGGTCCGGTACGGGAGTTCTTTTACGTTCTTCTTACCAAGAGCACGCATTCGAGCTTCCCTGAATTCAGCTTCCTTGGCATCTTCAGGGGCTCGTGGGGAATGTTCTTCATCCTTTCCGTGCCGTTCGGCGCATGGATCAGCGCCTTCACCCTCAAAGAGTTCAAGTGGAAGATCCCGCCCGCGGCGGAGTTCCTCACGGTGCTCTTTGGGAGCATTCTGATGGGGATCGGCGCGGTCGTCGCTGGCGGCTGCAACCTCGGCCACGGCATCACCGGCATGTCCACAATGGCTGTTTCGAGCCTCGTGGCGATCATCTCGATCATCCTCGGCAACTGGACCATGGTCTACTTCAAGATGATCAGGCCCATGCAGGACTAATGCAGCCCCTTAAAGAGAAGGACGGCTCCGGCATTTGTTTCAGGGGAGCCGTCCTTTTTTTGTTGATCTTATCTCACAAACACCCTAAAGGTTTTCTTCGAGAAAACGCTGGTAGTCTTCCGCGCTGACGATGTGCGTGCCGTCGCAATTGAATTGCATCTGGATGGCGTCCCGGGCCATGCTGATCGTAAAATTGCGAAGGTAATAAT
>JBLMWN010000281.1:0-3329 GCA_050257255.1 Betaproteobacteria bacterium
CTTATTGAGTATTTTTTTCTGCTCATGTTTATGTTTCCCAAGAGGGTAACAAACAACATTTTTTATATTATACATCTTTTTTATGCCGTTCGCGGCGGGCGTAAAAAATGCTTATAATTCATGCACTAACATTGCGGGCAAATTTATTTGCATCGCCCTTTTCTCCATGTTATACTGTGCCACCCGAACGAAAGGTGCCGGTCTTGACCTCAAAAATGCCGAAAATCAAGCTTTTTACGCTCAGCACATGCTCGCACTGCATGCGCACGAAGCGTTTTTTCCAGGACGAGGGGATTGAGGTGGAGTTCACCGATGTGGACCTTCTCACCGGCGCGGAACGCGAAAAGATCATGGACGAAGTGAGAAAGCTCAACCCTGACTGCAGTTTCCCGACCATCTGCATCGGAGACATTATCGTTGTAGGCTTCAATGAAGAAAAACTGCGCAAGGCATTGGATTTGAAATGACGCCGGACAGGCTTTACGACATTCTTTCGAGGTACGCAGAATCGCAGGGCATTCGCCTGAATAAAGACAAACCTTTTGTCCTGGATATTCTGCAGGGTCTGCTTACGAACGAAGCCCGCTACGGGTACCGCTCCTGCCCCTGCCGCCTTGCCTGGGGTGTAAAAGAAAAAGACGCTGACATTGTCTGCCCCTGCGTATATCGCAACCCCGATATCAAGGAGTACGGGAGCTGTTATTGCGGGCTCTACGTATCGGTGGATTGGAACGAGGAAAAGATCGAGCACCGGCAGGTGCCGGAGCGGCGGCCGAGAGAGAAACGAGTGATGTAGCACATGGTCACTGCAGAGGGCACGGAGCATGTGTTCAAACCCATGCGCTGTGGACTTTGCCCCGTGCAGGACCGGATAGTCGCCCATTGAATCAATAACGAGGACATTTCATGAAAAAGAAAGACAAAGAAAAGAAAAAGGCGGACATGCCCGAGTTCAGCTTCAAGGAATTCACGCCTGAAGAGAGCAGTATCTATGATGAAGCGGTGAACACGTTTCGCGAGGCCATAGCCGCGGGCAAGACGCTCAAACAGGCATACGAAAGCTATTCCATCGCGGACCAGGAATTGCGGTCTCTCATCCAGGCGGATTTTCTAAAGATTCTTATTGCCGAGCGCCACTTCGGCCAGCGTGAGTCTCTTGAGGAGATCGCAAAGGCCCTCAATGTCTCTCTCGATATCATCAAGGAGACCCACGCACGGATGCTGCAGGAAGTGGGCGTGACCGCTGCCGGTCAGTTCGTCCAGGAAACAGGCGGTTTATCGCCGAAAACGAACGATTAACACGCCACTATTTTGGGCGCAGATGCACGCAGAAAAAACCGGTTTGATTCATTCAAAATCTTTATTTGATCTGCGAAAATCTGTGGCCCAAGTCTTTCCTGCATCCCTGAGCCTGCCCCGGCTCCCGACTGAACTCATGTTTAAGTCTGGGCCCCTTTCTCATTCCACACTTGCATTCCGAAATCGATCAACTCTCGATCACAGCTTTTCCTTCGGCTCTTTGAACTTCGGGTACGGAAGGTATTTCACCGTAGGCAGCCGCTTCACCGGCTGGGGATAGAGGCTCATGAGCTGGTATAGCTCGTCGGGCACCCCCTTGTTCACCGGAAGTCCGAGGTCCTTCGCGACTTCGAAGGTGATCGGAAAGTCGGGGGTCCACCGGCCCTCGGACAGTTTCACTGCCAGTTCATCGGCCTTTTCCTTCGGGAAATTGTCCGCAAGAAGCGCCGTCACCTGGTCGCGCAGCTGATCGATCGCCTTCTTCCCGATGTCCGCGAGGAGCCAGGTGCGGTCGTCGATCTCAGACGCCGGCTTTGTCTGGACGAGCTTCACCAGCGACGACGCCGGGTACTCGTCGATTTGCGGATCCACGGGCCCGAGCACCGCGTGGTCACCCATCACGATCTGGTTCGCCGCGAGCGCGATCAGCGTGCCGCCGGACATGGCGTAATGCGGGACGTGGACCGTAACTTTCCCTGGCCGCCCCTTGATGGCATGGGCAATCTGGTACGACGCCAGAACCAGGCCGCCAGGCGTGTGCAGAATCAGGTCTATGGGCATATCCGGGTCGGTCATGGAGATTGCGCGGATGACCTCCTCCGAGTCCTCAATGCTGATGTACCTGAAGACCGGGAAGCCCAGGAGGCTCATGGTCTCCTGCCGGTAAACCAGGAGAATCACGCGCGAGCCCCGTTTCTTTTCGATGGAGGCAATGAGCTTCTGCCTCGCGGACTCCAGAAGCTTCTGCCGGAGCACCGGTTGCAGCGCCGACAGCATGAAAAAAATCCAGAAAATGGTCATTATATCCATGGTCCACCCTTTATCACCGTCGGGTCATCGATAGACGTAATGGTAGAGTTCGTCGGGATGGCACCCTCCAAGACGCCTGCTGCACATCGGCTTGACAAGCAAGAACCCCACGGCAAAGCCTCCGATATGCGCCCACCAGGCAATGCCCCCGCCTGTGTCTGCGACCGCAAGCGATGCCGCGCCGGAGAAAATCTGCATCAGGAACCAGAACCCCATGAACAGGACAGCAGGCACCTCGAAGAAGAACGGGAAGAACAGAATGGGGATGAGCGTCACGATGCGTGCGCGGGGGAAGAGCCGCAGATAGGCCGCCATCACGCCGGCGATTGCGCCCGACGCGCCGATGACCGGCATCGTGGAGTCCTGGTTGACCCAGAAGTGAACCAGGTTCGCCGCGACCCCGGCGAGGAGGTAGAAGATAAAGAACCGGACATGCCCCAGCCGGTCCTCTACGTTGTCTCCGAAGAGATAGAGAAACCACATGTTCCCGATGATGTGCAGCCACCCGCCGTGCAGAAACAGGTTAGTGACAAAGGGCCAGTAGTTGTCCATGGGGAAGCCCTGAACCACTGCCCAGGCAGGGTGAGAGTACCGCGCTGGCACCAGACCAAAGAGGTAGATAAAGACGTTCTGGGCGCGCTCGGGCAATGAGAGCTCAAAAGCGAACGCCAGCAAGTTCATAACGATGATCGCCATGGTGGTGAAGGGATAAGTTCTGCGCGGAACGGTGTCCTTGATCGGAATCATGCTTTAATTATAAAACAAAAAAGCAGTGAATGCAGAAATGGAGGCTGGTGCGAGAAAAGCAAACGCAAAGAGTGGAAGGCGGCTCCTGACCCTGTCGGTCTCCTGCGCCTTTAACCCTGAATAATCAATTCGAAAATTGTAACCCGATAACGCATACCGATGCTGATCTCATCCGCTAAAACAACGAGTCCCTCCGACATCGAGGGACTCGTCCTGTTTCGCAGTATTCAGGTCACTTGCTACAACTTATACTG
>JBLMWN010000282.1:0-10022 GCA_050257255.1 Betaproteobacteria bacterium
GGTAGCATGCGCAAGACTCCTGGAGCAAGACTTTGTCCGGAAGAGCTTTTCAATATGCATTTCAATAAAACCATCACCCGCTTTCTGCTGGTTGTGCTGATTGTCATTTGCATCGGTCTCGTTTTTGACAAGAGAATCGCCCTCTTCGTTCAAAAAACATGGGCGTACGGTGATCGACTGGCACTCTTCTCATCTGATATTCCCGATCTTTTGTTTCTCTTTGTTTGTCTTATTACGGCCATTGCATGGGCGGCCTATTTCTATCTTGCTCGCAAAGGCATTTACAATACTCATACTCGGTTCTTTCAGCTTATTGCCATTACGACCCCCCTCACCTTTTTTCTGAAGTCACTCCTGAAGTACGTCTTCGGAAGGATCAATACGCGATACTGGCTGGGGCATCCCGGGCTCGTGGAATTCCATTGGTTTGACGGAAGCGAAAATTTCAGCGGATTTCCATCGGGCCACATGGCAGTGTTTACAGCCCTCGCTGTCGCCCTTTGGAAATTTTATCCTCGCTATAGGCGGGAATACGTCGGATTTCTCGCGTTTCTCGCGCTGGCTCTTATTGTGACTGACTACCATTTCATCAGTGATATTATTGCCGGAGTTTACGTGGGTTTTATTGTTGATCATGTCACCGCTTCCGTTTTAACGTTCGTACTCAAATCGAAGGCTGAGAAGCAGGCGACATGATCAAGCAGACATGATTGAGCAGAAAGTCGGCAGGGTTATGAATTACGGCTCATCACGGATTAGGTGAAAAGAGACGAGAAGGTGCATCCTGGAACAACAGTCACGGTGCGCGACTAAATTATACGAAGACCTCGTTCTGAAACAACATCCGCGCCCGGTTACCTCTTCCCTGCTATAATTTTTCTATTTCACCTTTAAAAGCTCCGAATGCCTCCTGATCGAAGATGCAGAACTCGACAGACTCAAGCGAAGCGTCACGCCTGTTTTTCAGGAACGCCGCTGTTTCGCCGACGAGGATCTTCGCGCAGCGGTCCTTGGGAAAACCGAAGATCCCCGCGCTGATGGCAGGGACGGAAATACTCTTGAGCTTTTTCTCTGTAGCAAGGGCAAGAACACTATTGATCGCCTTCTTCAACTTATCATCCTCATCCCCCTCCCCCATTCTCGGCCCCACGGCGTGGATGACGTGCCTCGCCTTCAATTTCCCAGCCGTCGTGATGGCCGCCCCGCCCACAGGCACATAGCCGATTCTGTCGCTCTCCTCCTGGATGATCCGTCCGCCTTTCCTGACGATTGCACCGGCCACCCCGCCGCCGTGCTGGAGACGAGAATTTGCGGCATTGACGATCGCATCCACATCCCGCTCGGTAATGTCCGCGGACACAAGCCGGATGGTTTTCCCATCGACCTTCTTTTCGATCATATTCATGCCTCACCTCCGAATTCGACAGTCTTGCTTACCCGGGCCTGCTTTATTTCCCTTCTGATGACAAGACGCAATGCCGGTGCAACGGTATGTGAGCGATAACGTGCGATGACGCCTTCGCTTTCGCATCCCGGACGTCATCGGGGATGACGCCTTTATAGGCCGCGGCACTGTCATTGATCGCATAGATCCTTTCGAAATCACGCTCGACGCAAGGTCGGATCACGCTGCTCCTTCTCTAATGTTGATTATATCCATATTCTCCGGGAAATCAATCGCTCAACAGGCTTGACCAAAAAAAACAAAATCTGCCACAGGGCTCATTGAAAGTTCAGAGAGATCATTAAGAAAAATTCAAGCTTGGCAATCGCCAGTAGCAGGAGTCGCTCATTCCATTTTTGCTATCAATGTGTTATGAGCCAGAATCAAGCTACGTACAACTAACGTTTCATTGACCGACAGTAAGACGATTGATATACTTATATCAAAAGATGAATGAACAAGGTGTAGCAAAACAGCGAAGTTGCAGAGGCGTCAGGGGAGGCGAAACGAGTCCAGACACCTGACATTCTTGGGTAGCCTGTCCGCAATCTTGAGATCTGATACAGAATATCGGACTGTTCCTAGCCAAAGGCGTTTTCAGCTTGTCAAAAAACAGCCCGGGCCGGAGGCGAATAAAATGGAAGGTGTCACTTTTTTTGATGATGAAGCCAGAGAAAAAGAGCAAAACAGATATCTTCTGGCCTTCTTCCTGAAGCTGCTGTGGACGTCGCTGACCCTTGGTGTACTACTCGGCCTGCTGATTCCCTTGACCATCTTCCTCAGATGGTCAACGTTTATCCTTCCCTGTATGCTCGGGTTCCTCGCGGGTATTTCCATTGCCATCGCGGTTATGACCTCACTCCGTAATAAGGCGTTGATCACGCTTCTCCTGGGCGTGCTGACCCTGCCCGGCCTGGCGGTTTACTTAAGCTTCATGGCGGGCAGCAGCCCTCAGGCTTACGAGGCTTCCAGCTCGGCGCTCATGCCGTTTATAGTCTATGCGTCGGTCGTTTTCATCGGAGGCGTCACCCTCGTGCGGATCTGGCGAACGATGCCGGCCGCACAACAAGAGGCGGAAAAAGAACCGCCCCAGGCTTTGACCCATGGAAAGAAAGAGCACACGGAGCATGAAGGATCTAATCTCAACAAGGTTGCTTAAGATCGTCGCCATCTGGTCGCTGGTACCAACGTACACGGCGGCGGGCGGCGCCATCGGGTATGGTCTGGACAGGTGGCTCACTACATTTCCTTATCTGACCGGCGCCGGGATCCTGATCGCTTTCGGCTTCGCGGTCCGCGACATGATGAGGCTTAAAAGAGAATGGTAAAAGAACCGGAGGTGAAAGTGCCGTGTCTGAGACTGTGCGGCATCTGATGCCCTATATCGTTATTTTCAATTTCGCTCTTGTGGCGCTGGCCTTGCTTGCACTTGCCTTCGTCGCGATGCGGCGAAAACCGGCAGAAGTGCCCGATACGATCCAGAACGCCGCTGAGTCCGCCCTGGATTGGTTTGTGCGGCAGGCCCGGAACATGCGCCCCGACGGAGTGCTGGTGATCGCACCTTTCCTCGCCAGTCTGTTTCTGTTCATATTATTCTGTAATCTTTTGGCCGTCGTGGCGTTTCCGATCATCAACATCCCGCCGACCTCGTACTACAGCGGGACGCTGACGCTGGCATTGATCGCCGTTGTCGGGGTCACGATCATGAATGCCAGGTTCAAGGGCGTTTCCGGCGCCCTTAAGCATCTCTTCTGGCCCAATCCGCTCCAGATCATCACCCAGATCGGCGATATGCTCTCGCTCTCGCTCCGGCTGTTCGGCAATATAGGCGGGGAATTTGCGGTAGCCCTGCTGGTTGCCAAGGTGGCGCCCTACGGAGTGCCCCTGATCATTCACGCCCTGGGCCTGATACCGGCCTTTATTCAGCCGATGGTCTTCACCCTGCTGACGGCGAACTTGCTGGCTGAAGCCATCCATACCGAAGAGAAACCTCGAAAGAAAAAACGGGAGGAGGCTACGCCGGTCGGACCGCCGTCTTCCGAAGCGGCCCGGTAGCGGAAGCGAGTCCCGTGAAAAGACCTCCTGGAGACACCGTTTCTCCCACGGGGGCAAACCTGACCGTCAGAAAGGGGGAAGATCGATGCAAGCAATCTTCTTGGTGTTCATCCCGACACTGACCATCGTACCGGCCGCCATCGCCGCTGCCCTGGCCATGAGAAAAATTTCCCATGCGGCTATCGAAGGGATGACTAGGCAGCCGGAAGTGGCGCCGCAGCTTTTTACCACCATGCTTGTCGCGATGGCTCTGGTCGAGGCGCTGGTAATCTACTGCCTGGTCATCGCGCTGATGGTGGCGGCAAAAATCTAGTGTGCCGAGGATCCCAGGAGTCGGCATATGAATCTGAATCCTTTGGAGCAGTTGAACCTGATTACCATGGCGGCGATTGCGGCCATCTTTCTCATGACTTTCTTTGCCTTGAGAAAACTGTTCTTCATTCCCCTCATCGAGGTGATGGAAAAGAGGGCCGATAAGATTGAGCGCGCACGCTCGCGGTATGATGAGGCCGGCGCACTGCTCGAGAAGGCGCGGGAAGAAGCTGGAAAGATTGCAGCTGATGCAGAGGGAACTGCAGAGCGTCTTGCCGAAGAAGTCAAGGGAAAGATCGCCAGGACACGGGATTCAAAGCGGGCTCAGGCCGGCGCCGAAGCAGATGCCATTCTTGCCAGGGGACGGGAAGAGGTCGCTCGTCTCAAGGAAGCAGAACAGGCCAGATTGAAAGAACAGCTCCTGGCGTGCAGCAGACAAACACTGGTCAAGATTATTCCTGAAGTGGACGAGGATGCGCTCCGGCTTGTTGTCAGCCGGATTCTGGCGGCAGGAGGAGCGGAAAAGCGGCCATGAGAGAGCTGATCCAGGAAGTGCTTCGCGAGATCACCGGGCAACCGTTGATTTATACGGTCGAAGTCGTGCAATTCCTTCTCCTCGTCGCCATTGCCGGGTTTCTCCTGTTCCGGATCGTGGGGCACAAACTGAAAGAGAGACGCGAGCGCATTGCCGCTGAAGTGGAAAAGGCCAATCGCGCGGATGCGGTTTATACGGAAGCGCAGCAACAGGCCGCTGCACTCGTTGACGGCGCCCGGACGGAATCCCAAAGGATCATCGAAGCAGCCAGGACAGCGGCGCAAGAAGAACTGCGGATCGGCCTGGAGAACGCGGAACAGGAAGCCAGCGCAATCCTTCTCCAGGCCGGACAGGCCGTCGAGACCGAAAAGGCAAAGGCGGCCGGCGAGGCTGCAGGACGCCTGGTGACACTCATCACCGAGGTTACCCGACGCTTTATCGACGAAGCGCTGACGGAAAGCGAGCGCCGTGCGGTGACGGAAAAGCTCATTCTCGCCGGACTCAAAGAGATGGAAGGCTCTGCATCGGGCCCGTGAGCGCCGTACGACGGGTTAGGCGGAGGCGATTGCCATGACTATGACGGGAAAACAAACTCGATTCGGAATGGAATCATGGTTCCTGGTTTCAAAAGAAAAGCTGCAGAGATTTATTCCCCATGAAGTATCACTCTACAGCAAGTTAGGCATGGGAACGCTCGTTATTGGCGTATGGAATCATGCTAACGCTTATGTTGATGACGTATCATATGGCCCCGTCTTAGAAGCCTGGATAGCTATCGGAGTACAATACAGGGGACAGTTGTACGGTTATATGTACAAAACATACAACAACAACCCCTCGTATGCAAAACCAGTTAATGACATTTTTAAGTTTACAAAAGAACACGCGGACATACACTGGGAAGAAAGGAATGGCAGGCAAGAGCTTGAGGTTCGGACAGATGAAAAGCTGATTTTAAGATTCATCGGGCGTCCGACTTTCATCCCAAAATCAATACCGTTTTCAAAACCCAGACTTTCTTGGTTAATCAAGGATAGTGAATATTACGTAGCAGAGTTGAACATAGCAGCGCAGAAATCCAGGCTTGCCTTCACATCCATTTACATTCCAGAGAACAGCCCGATGGAAGATTTCGCAAAGTTGCTGAAAGGAAATATTAAGTTTTCAGTTTTCTATGAAAACACCTCTATCAAGATACCAATGCCAAAAAAAGTTTAGACAAGTACCAATCTCTTTCGGAAAGAAGTAAAAAAGGAACGAACACCATTTAACAAATCAAAACAGAGGATGCGGTAACCCGCCCCGCTGGTGTCGGCGTTGACCATGAAACAGAACCGGAATAAGCAAGAAGAATCCGCTCTGGGCCCCCTCTTAAAAGGTCTGCGCGAGCCCGTTGTGCTCCTCGAGACCCGGATACCCCTTGATCCCCTCCTCGTCGGCCGGCTCAAGGAAATGCTGTCGGCTGCTGCGGGGAGAGAGATCTCGATCGATGTAAAAGTGAACCCGCGTCTGGATGTCAGTGCCAGGCTGATTTTCGGGGGCGAGAAAAAGCTCGACCTCGATCTCCGGCGAAGACTCCTGGAAGACCTGGAAACACAGTTCGCAGCGAAAAAGCGCGAGGGTTTGACGACGGTCGAAGAAACGGCCGCGCACTTGGCGAGAATCATCGAGAAGACGGAGCCGCGGCTCCGCATCGAAGAGCTGGCCGACATTGGTGAAGTCCTTCAGGTCGGCGACGGCATTGCGATCGTCTCCGGCCTGCGCGGCGTGGGCGCTCAGGAGGTCGTCCGCTTCCAACATGATGTCTACGGCATCGCTTTCAATCTGCTGCGGGACGCCGTGGGATGCCTCCTGCTCGGTCCCGAGGAGGAGATTGAAGAGGGAAGCGCCGTGGAACGGACCGGCCGCCTGCTACAGATCCCTGTGGGCGAGGCGCTCATCGGCAGGATCGTGAACGCCCTGGGCCAGCCGATCGATGGAAAAGGACCTGTCGAGACGGCGAAGTTCCGGTCGGCGGAAAGGACCGCGCCCGGCGTGGTCAAGCGCCACCCGGTGATCGAGCCGCTGCACACCGGGATTAAGATCATCGATGCCCTCGTTCCCCTGGGGCGGGGCCAGCGCGAATTGATTCTCGGCGACCGGAAGATCGGCAAGACCACGATCGCCATCGACACTATTTTAAGCCAGAAGGATGCGGAAGTCATCTGCATCTACGCGGCGATCGGCCAGAAGGCGTCGACGGTGGCCCGTGTGGTCCGTACGCTCCAGGAACGGGGTGCGATGGAGTACACCATCGTCGTCGTGGCCTTTTCCAACGAGGAGCCGGCGTTCCGCTACCTAGTCCCCTATGCGGCCTGCTCATTGGGCGAGGAAATCATGGACAACGGCGGCCATGCCCTCGTCGTCTACGATGACCTGAGCAAGCACGCGGTCACGTACCGGGAAATCTCGGCGCTCTTAAAACGGCCAATCGGACGCGAAGCCTATCCCGGCGATATCTTCTATATCCACTCTCGCTTGCTTGAGCGGGCCGCCAGGCTGCGGGACGACCTCGGCGGTGGATCCCTTACCGCGCTCCCCATCGTTGAGACCCTGGCGGGAGACATTTCATCCTTTATCCCGACCAATGTCATATCCATCTGCGACGGACAGATCTTCCTCGATGCCGGCCTGTTCAACGAAGGCTTCCGGCCGCCGATGGATGTTGGCCTGTCCGTTTCCCGGGTCGGCGGCATGGCCCAGACCCGGGCGATGAAAAAAGTGGCCGGCCGTCTGCGCATCGACCTGGCCCAGTACCACGAGATGGCGCAGTTTGTCAAGTTCGGCGCGGAAGTCGACCAGGCGACGCTGGATCAACTGACCCGGGGAGAACGGGAGCGTGAGGTGCTGAAACAAGACCAGCATGCCCCGCTCTCGCTGGAGAAACAGATCATCATCCTCTACGCAGCGGTCAACGGCTATCTCGATGCGGTGCCGCTGGAACGGGTCAAGACATATGAAGACGAACTCCTCGCCTTCATGGATGCCCGGTACGCGGATGTGCTTCGGAGCATCGGCGAGCTGAAAGACCTGTCCGAGGATACGGAAAAAAATTTAGAGCAGGCCATGAGCCGGTTTACCCAGGACTTTCTCCGGCAAAGGACGGCAACGGCCGAAGTGACGCCAGCCACGTAAGGGAGGACAAGCGTGCAGAAGCTGCTCGAGCTCAAGCAAAGGATAAAGTCCGTCGAAAACATCGAAACCATCACCCGGACGCTGACAACGGTCTCGGCCGCTAAACTTGCCTGGTCCCGGCGCCGGGCCGCCGGCCTGCGGGAGTATACCCGGAAGATGGAGGAGATCCTGGGCGATCAGAAGGCCTATCTGGAAGGCAAAGGCGTGAGCATCGGCTCGCTCTCACCGCTGCTTCTCGAACGGGACGTCGTGCGCAATGTCGCCATGCTGGTCATTACGGCCGATCGGGGGATGTGCGGCAACTATAATCTGGCGGCCTGCCGCCTGGCCCAGGAATTCTGGGAAGCAAGGAAAAAGTCAGGGCAGAACGCCGTATTCCTGGTGAAGGGAAAGAAGGGAGACCGGTATTTCCGGAAGCGGAGTGCCGCGATTACTTACGCTGAAGGCTGGCGCCGCAAGGGCATCAAGCCGGAAGAGGTCGAGAAATTCCTCTCCCTCCTGCTCGAACTTTTTTTGAGCGAAGCCGTTGATGAGGTCTATGCAGTATACACCCAGTTCTACTCGCCCGTCCGGCGTCTGCCGAAGATCAAACGTCTGCTTCCGTTCACGCTGGAACTTCACGGGCAAGGTGGGGCAGCAACCGAAAATTGGTATTACGAGCCGTCGTTCCGGGAAATCTTTGACGAGCTCCTGGCCATTTATTTACGGCTCCAATTGTACGATGTTTTTCTGGAATCCTATGCCAGCGAGCAGGGGGCGCGGATGATCACAATGGAGGAAGCCACGGAACGGGCAAACAAGGCGCTGTGGGAATGCCGGGTGCTGCACAACCGGCTGCGGCGGGAATCCATTACCATCGATCTCCTCGGCGTTCTCTTTGCCTCCAAGGTCGTGGAAGAGGTCAAGAGCACTCCCGGCAAGCTCGCGTAACCGCGGGAAGGTGATCATGACACAGGAGGAAATCGTCGAAAAGGCCTTTCGCAGGCTCATCAGGGAATTCACCGAGGAGCGGCCGGAGGGCACGGTAATTCAGGTGATGGGTCCGGTCGTCGATGTGGAATTCGGCGGCCGCCTCCCGGCCATCAATAGCCTGATCCGGGCAGGCGACAGGGACGCCGGCCTCCCGCTGGAGGTGGTGCAGCTTCTGGGCGAAGGAATCGTGCGGACGATCGCCCTCGATTCCACCGATGCCCTGGCCCGGGGAACGAAGGTCTTCGATACGGGCATGCCGATCTCGGCGCCGACGGGAAAGGATATCCTGGGCCGGCTCTTCAACGTCCTCGGCGAAGCGATCGACGAAAAACCGTTTTCCAAAGGCAGTGTCGCGGGCATCCACAAACCCTCCATGCCCTATGCCAGGCTGGAAACATTTTCCCAGGTGATGGAGACGGGCATCAAGGCCATCGACCTGCTGACGCCCTTTCCCCGCGGCGGCAAGATCGCCCTCTTCGGGGGAGCCGGCGTCGGCAAGACCGTGGTCATCATGGAGCTCATCCGGAACATCGGCATCGAGCATCGGGGGGTCTCCGTATTCGGCGGCATCGGCGAGCGGACGCGAGAGGGGAACGAGCTCTGGCTCGAAATGCGGAAGTCGGGAGTCCTCGACCGGGCTGTCCTGGTCTTCGGTCAGATGAACGAACCACCGGGCGCGCGGTTCCGGGTGGCGCTGGCCGCCCTGACGATGGCCGAATATTTCCGGGACGAGCGAAAGCAGGACGTGCTCCTCTTCTTCGACAACATCTACCGCTACGTGCAGGCAGGGCTGGAAGTCTCCCTGCTCAGGGCGCGCATTCCTTCGGAGGTCGGGTATCAGCCCACGCTCTTCACCGAAATGGGCCAGCTCCAGGAGCGGATCGCCTCGACCAAGGACGGCGCGATCACCTCGGTGCAGGCCGTCTATGTCCCCGCTGACGACCTCGCCGATCCCGGCCCGGCATCCGTCTTCGCCCATCTCGACGCCTCCGTGGTCCTGTCGCGGCGCATCGCGGAACAAGGCCTGTATCCGGCAATCGATCCGCTCCAGTCGACATCGCAGATCCTCGAGCCACGGGTCGCCGGAAGTGAACATACCGAGGTCGCGAGAAAAACCAGGGGCTATCTGCAGCGGTACGGGGCGCTGCGGGACCTCATCGCCATTCTCGGCGTGGAAGAACTTTCCGAGGAGGACAAGGTCGTGGTCCGGCGGGCGCGGCGCCTCCAGAAATTCCTGTCCCAGCCCCTCTTCGTCGCCGAAGCGTACACCGGCATCCCCGGGAGATATGTCCCGCTCAAGGAGACCATTCGTGACTTCAAGCAGATCGTCGACGGTATGCACGATGACGTGCCCGAACAAGCATTTTACATGGTCGGGACAATCGATGAAGCGTTGAAGAAAGCTAAATCACTGACCGGTGCAAGGGCCAGAGACATTTTTACGGCCAGAAAAGAGGGCGAGGAATGAACACCGAATACCTCAATCTGGAGATCATTACACCGGACGGAAAATCCCTGCAAGAAAAGCAG
>JBLMWN010000283.1:0-6118 GCA_050257255.1 Betaproteobacteria bacterium
AACGCATGCGGCGGTCCATCTCGGCATAATCACGGATCGGCGGCCGCTCGATGAAATACCGCGAGCCGGAGAGATTGAGGAGATAGCTGCGGCTCACACTGGTCTGGTCGCGGTCGAGCGCAGCAAAGGTCACGTCTTCGACGTCCATGCTGATGCCGTAACCCAGCACCAGCATGAGCAGGATGCTCCCCAGAGCGGCGAGCCCGAGCCGGATCGGATCGCGGCCGAGCTCCAGCGCCTCGCGCCGGGTATAGCTGTACAAACGCCGCAGCTTGCCGAAAAGCCAGCGCATGAGCGAATCCGCGGCAGGGTCGGCCTGAGCCGGTGCGGACGATGCGCCCTCTCTCCGGACCGCTGTGAAGCTGGTATGTTCCGGATGTCCCGCTTCCTCGAGATGACTGATGAATGCCGCTTCGAGGTTCGGCGCCCCGCGCTTCTCGACGATTGCGGCGGGCGAGTCAGTCACCAGCACCTTGCCCGCGTGCATCAAGGAGATCCGGTCGCAGCGCTCCGCCTCGTTCATGAAGTGGGTCGAGATGAAGATGGTCACGTTGTCCGTGCGCGCCAGATCGATCATGGCGCGCCAGAAAACGTCGCGCGCCACCGGGTCCACGCCCGAGGTCGGCTCGTCCAGGATCAGCATCTCCGGCCCGTGGATCATGGCAACGGCGAGCGACAGGCGCTGACGATGGCCAAGAGGCAAGGACGGAGGCAGGGAGTCCATGAACTCGGTGAGCCCGAACCGCTTCGCCATCTCCTCGACGCGGCCGTGGATCTGTTCGTGCGGCAATCCGAAGAGCTGGGCGTGCAGGACCAGGTTCTGGCGCACGGTCAACTCGACATAGAGCGAGAACGACTGTGACATGTAGCCCACCCGGCGGCGGGTCTCGATGTCCTTCGGGTGGACCGGGTTCCCGAAGAGCCACGCCTGCCCTTCGCTCGCCGGCAAAAGCCCCGTCAGCATCTTCATGGTGGTGGTCTTGCCGCAGCCGTTGGAGCCGAGGAATCCGAAGATCTCTCCGCGGTGGATGTGGAAGCTCACGTGATCGACCGCGGTGAAGTCGCCGAAGCGCATCGTGAGACCGCGCGCCTCGATGGCCGCGTCCGTTTTCCCGTCCGTCTTCCGGGGCGGGACCACCACGGCCTGGTGCCCCTCCCGCTGTGCAGCGGGCAGGAGGGCGATGAATGCGTCTTCCAACGTCGCGCACCCGGTGCGCGCCAGCAGTTCCTGCGGCGTGCCGGTTGCGAGCACCCGGCCCCCGTTCATCGCGACGAGCCAGTCGAAGTGTTCGGCCTCTTCCATGTATGCGGTGGCCACCAGCACGCTCATGCCTGGCCGGTTGCTGCGGATCTGATCGATCAACTCCCAGAACTGCCGCCTCGACAGCGGGTCCACGCCGGTCGTCGGCTCGTCCAGGATGAGGAGGTCCGGATCGTGGATCAGCGCGCAGCACAGGCCGAGCTTCTGCTTCATGCCGCCGGAGAGCTTGCCTGCAGGCCGGTCGACAAAAGGAGCGAGCCCGGTCGCCGCCAGCAGATCGGCGATGCGTTTCGTGCGCTCCCGGCGATCGTGGCCGAAGAGGCGGGCGAAGAAGTCCACATTCTCGTGGACCGAGAGCGTAGGATAGAGATTCCTGCCGAGCCCTTGCGGCATGTAGGCAATGGCCGGGCAGACCTTCTTGCGATGGCGTTTGTCCGCCATGTCTCCGCCGAGCACGGCGATCCTGCCTGACTGGATCTTTCTCTCTCCGGCGACGAGCGAGAAGAGGCTCGATTTTCCGACCCCGTCCGGGCCGATGAACCCCACAATCCGGCATGACGGGATCTCGAGATCGATCGCATCGAGCGCGATCTTTTTCCCGTACGTGAGACCGACAGCCGTGAGCTTGGCAACCGGCGGGGTCGACAACGAAGGGGGGGGAGCTATGGCAGAAGGATCGCTCATTGCGGCAGCCTCACTTCGAGGTGCGGCGGCCACGCTTTGCCGGGATCAAGCCGCACGTAGGCGACGCCGGGAAGCCCCGTTTTCACTCGGGGGATGTTCTTCTTGAGGATCTCCGAGGGGATCTGCGCCTTGACGCGGAACATCAGCTTTTCCCGCTCAACGGCCGTTTCCACGGTCTTGGGAGTGAACTGCGCCACATCGGAGACGAACGACACGTGTGCGGGGATCACATACTGGGGAGCGGCGTCAAGGACCAGCCGGACCTCGCTGCCGATTGCGATCCTGCCCGCCGCCGCAGTCGGCAGGAAGAATGTCATATACACATCGCCCAGATCGACCAGGTTCAGCACCCTGCCGCCCGCGCCGAGCACCTCGCCCCGTTGTGCGACCTTGTACTGCACCCGGCCGTCGCACGGAGCCGTGAGGATGTTGTCCTTCATGTCCTCCTTGACGCGCTCAACGGACGCCTGCGCAGCTGCGACCGCCGATTCCGCGGCAACGACCTGCGTCTCCGCCGAAGCAATGCTCGCCTCGGCCGCCGCCACCAGGGCACGGGCCGCGCTTACGGCACCCACGGCGCTCTGGACTTGTGCCGTATCATCGTCTGCCTGCTCCTGCGAGATATGTTCGCTCCGGAGAAGCTTCTGCGAGCGAGCAGCGTGTTTGCGGGCGTTTTCGAGCTCGGTTTCACGCTGAGCGACGAGGGCCTCTGCCGCTGTTTTTTCACTGAGCCGCTGCTCCCTCTGGCTTCGTGAGGTCGCAACGGACGCCTGCGCTTTCTTCAGGTTCGCTTCAGCCTCGCGCAGCTGGGCCTCGAGGACCGACACATCCATGACCGCGACCACCTGCCCGGACGTGGCATACTCCCCTTCATTCACTAGGATGTCTTTTACCCGGCCGGCCGTCCTGGTCGCGATGTCGATCTCTTCGGCCTCGATGCGGCCGTTGCCGCTGACCAGATTCTTGTCCTTGTCATGACCGGCAAACTTCTGCCAGGCGAATGCTCCGAGAAAAAAGAGCACCAGCACCCCGGCGATCCTGATCAACCATTTTTTTTGCTGTCCGGTCATGGCATTCCTCACGTCGCGGGAGCACCCGCCATTAAACAGCACGAGGGCAGGTTTGTCCACGAAGAAAAACCTTTTCCTTTTGTCGCATAGCCGTAAATATTTTTTCTCGCGGAGGCGCAGAGAAGGCACTTCTTTTACCGCGAAGGCGCGAAGGACGCCAGGAAAGCTTTGGTCCCGGTTTAAATTAAATCAAAGATGGTTTTTAGCCGTCCTCGTGACCATTGTCTCCTCGCGATTCAATGTTCGGCCATGTCCTTTCTTTACCTGCCTCTCCCCCTCTGCTGTTGACCACCTACTGTTTACTGTCTACTGATTCTCATCCCTGTCCCCTGTTTACTGTTTACCGACTACTGAACCTGTTATTCCATATACACGCCCGCCCCGACGATGTACGTATCGGCGCCTGACTGAACCTTCCGTACGAAGGTCTGCTTACGAGCGGGTGTATTCTGTCCGGGCTTGTACCAGTAGAGGTCCACCCAGGCGCTGCCGGCTTTCATCGCAGCGGCGATTTCATCCCGGACCACCGCCTTTCCCGTCAGGTCCTTCAGGTCGATGAGGTTCTTTCCTTCCAGGCTCGGGAAATCCGCATTCATCAGCTCAGTGCCATCCGGGCTGTCCACGAACACGTAGGTGTCCATGAAAACAAAAGGACCCCTCTTGTCGCGCAATTGGCCGAAGGCGTTCTTCCCCCGGTCTGCGACAAGAGCAGCAGCATGATCGACCACATCCTTGATGAAGGCCTTATCCATCTGCATGTTGTAAATCCCGCAGCCGACGGCGTACTGCGTGCCGGAAGGAAACGTCACCCGTTTCACGAACGTGGACTTCCACGTCGGGAAGATATCCCCGGGCTCGGGGTACATGTAATGGACCCATCCCTCGCTTGAAGGGCTGCCGGCCGCATCGAGGATCATCCTGCCGTATGGTCTTCCCAGAACATCCTTGCGTTCGCTCGCATTTCCGCCCTCGAGCGTCGGGTCCGCGGCATGAAATACTCTCGTCCCGTCCATGGACCAGACAAAGAAATAGGTATCGTCGCGGAACCACTTCGATCCCTTCTTCCGGAACTCGGCATAGGCCTTCTCCCCCTCCTTCTCGAAGACCGCTGCCGCTTCCCGGACCAGGGCCATCAGCTCCGGGGCAGTCATCTTTGGTGCGGCCTGAACGGCCTTGGGCGCATTGGCCAAATAGACGCCGCACCCCACGAGCACCCAGTTGTCACCCAGAGTCGCTTTGCCCACGTAGGCCGACTTCTGCGTAGAGAAGCTTTCTCCCGGTTTGGGCCACATGTAGTCGACCCAGCCCGAGCCCATAGTCTGCACCACCTTAAACATCTCCCGGACCAACTGCTTGCCGTGCGTATCCTGCAGGTCCATCAGGTTCCGACCCTCCAGGTTCGGAAAACCCGGATTCACGAGGTCCACGCCGTTCCTGTCAAACACGAAGATATAGGCGTCCTTTGCTTTGAAGGGGCCTGTCGGATCATGGAACAGCTGAAAAGCCGCTCTGCCGTTCGTTTCGATCTGGCCGATGGCGTCCTTCACCATATCCACAACGAAGTGCCGCTCCATGCGGTCGTTGTAAATGCCGCTACCGACAACGTAGCTCCGGCCGGACGGAGCAGTGGCCAGCCGCACGTAGCTGCTTTTCCATCGGGGAAGTAGTCCGCCCGGAACAGGCCATTCGTAGTGATACCAGCCTTCCGGTTTGTTTGGGAGCGTTGTTGCGGCGCCTATGAGTCCCCGGATGATCGGTTTCCCGTTGATGTCCTTCAGCTCCATCTCGTCCTTGCCTTCCATTGCCGGATCGGGGTGGACCAGCATCGTTCCCTTGGGGTCCACCACGAAAATATAGGTCTCTTCCCGGCGCCAGCGGCTGCCGGACATCCGGAAATCGCTGAACGCCGCTTCTCCTTTGGTGCGGACCAGTTCTACCGCACCCTTTACCAAAGCAACGAGTTCTTCGGTAGTGCTGCCGAGATCCAAGTTGAGTTTAACGGTTGCCATTTTTTGACTCCTTTCTTCACTGTTGATGGTAATGTGTAGTACAGGCGTTACTGTTAAATAACAATTCGTGATTTTTTTGCAACCAGTTACATCGGAAACGTTTCTAAATCTACACACCATGGAGCCCACATATTTATTATTTATATCATTTCCTCCACGGGCATTATGAAGCGCTCCACCCCTGCCCGTGGATGCTCTTTCCTTAATTTTTGATTGCTTCCCTAATTGAACGCATGACAACCTCCTCTTTTGTATATTCCTTTGTCGGCCGGACCCCTCCTGGTTACAGACCAAAAGCACAGGCAAAATCCGGCAATACGAAAAAAGCCGAGCATACCGAAGGCTTATCCTTCGGCAGCTCGGCCGTCTTTTGTCTTATAAGACCCGTTGCTTTCCGTACCTTCCTCATGATATGAGGGGGTTTGGCTTTATCGGGGATTAATTAAAATCTATCACTGGCATGAGGAGGCGTCAATTTCCGGAATTTGCAACTTTACAATTTATTGCATTTACGAAGTTTGAGAAGAGACAAATATGCAAGGCCTCCCTCATAAAATAGTGCTTGTTATTGCGATTTGGACGCGTCTTTTTGAAATAGCGTTAGAACATTTACAGACAGGAGCTACTCATTAACTGAACGAAACATTTCGTGCTTAGAGGAATGGCAACTACAACTAGTTCAGAAAGGATCTTTGACCGAATACTTCATACAGTATTTCATCTCGTCATCAATACTGTCCTCTGATCAGCACCTACAAGCTTGCACCGACGATTAAGGGAAAATACTGCGCATTCCCGGTTGTAAACTGCATGAGTGTTGCTGAGCTACTTTTTCAGTGTATTACTTCCATAAAATGCGGATGTTTATGGTATCGGATCGTATACATCCGGGCTCTCATTCATTGCAAAAAAGATCGCGGGCAAGCTCTAGCTCTTCGTTCACCATATCAACATTGTCGAGGAAGATCAGGAAGAACTTGATATTGGTTCGCTTGGGATTATAGCGATTCGAGGTGAAGTAGCCGTAGAAGTTGCCCTCGCGATCAACGATCACAGGTGGATCGAACGCGAACCTGTTCCAGGGGCTGTAAGAG
>JBLMWN010000284.1:0-4853 GCA_050257255.1 Betaproteobacteria bacterium
GAAGGCCGAGTTTGCGCGGGTGAACGGACGCGGCCTTAGATGGGTCAAAAAGTTCATTAAGGCCACGAAGAGGAGGTGCAGAAAAGAACAGGATCGTGAACTTCCTGAAAGTAGAGCGCATCATCGTCGAGTATCGGACAAGTTCCTATTTCTCAATGGTTATCGGCGTGTCGAGTACTCCGGCATAGAAAACGAGAATTTCTGCCGTTTTCGTGCCTTCATTCTTTCCGTAATGCCATTTATTCACAACCTCGACAATTGAATCTCCGGCTTTTAGATGTAATGTCTTGTTATCTTCAGTGACGACCGTTAGTTCTCCATCCAATAACAAACCTGCATTTATTTTTGGATGATTATGCAGTGGTAATTGTACTCCCGGCGGGATTTTGATTCTGAGAATCGTTATCTCCGGGGTGCCTTTTGGGTAATCCGGCAGATGGCTCCCATCCCAGCTTAGACTTGTTTTGGCTAATACGTCAACGTGGACAGCATTTGCCTCTTCGGCCAGTACATTGCTTGATAACAATAAGAGAAAACATATTCCGTACATGAGCTTTTTCATTCTCTATTCCTCCGTTTACCCATAACCGGCACGTGAGCGAATCCCGCGCCTCAGGTCCGTAGTTTGCGAAGGATCTCTTCCAGAACTGCGACCTTGTCGTCCCGGTCCTTCAGATCCCTGGCAACTACGACGAGCGAAGCCGTGTTGGCATCCTCGACCACCAACACCTTCCCCTCCCTTAATTCCAACGTATGTGACACGATTCCCACCTCCTTTACAACGGAACAAGAACATTTTACCCGGTAGTAGGGCTATGGTCTCTGAGCGGAACTAACCGGCGCATGCCGCTTCGTGCCGCACGTCCGGGTTGAGCGAAAAGTTAGGGGCACTCAGCCGCCGTACTCCCGCGGAGGTCTGAACGCAGCGTAACGTTAGGAACTTCTGGATCACAGGCATTTGCAGCGTTTTTTGGGCCAAATCTGTTCTTTTTTTAAGATTAGCTTTCCCTACGCATGCTGTCAATTATACTTAAGTAGGGGAATGGTCAGCCGTATTCAAGATCCGGGCTTGGCCGCCTTGTTTATCTTGACAAAGGGGATCGTCATGCTAAGTTAATTATTATAGGAAAGGGAGAATAAGATCATGCTTCGAAGAAAGGCGTGTACCATGAAAACAGCGAGAACGGCTTTATTCATCCTCACGCTTTCCCTGCCCGCCATGGCGGCGGAAGAGACGTCTCCTGTTCCGGGCCAGGGCGAAATCAATACGGCCAATATGCGCCTTCTCCTCAATTCCTTCGCTGCGCTCGGAGAGGGACATGTCGAAAAAATCTTGGCCAGCCTTAAAATCATATCAGTCACGGAAGAAGCTCAAAGCGGTGAATGGGAAAAGATGAGAGGCGTGCTGGCAGAATTCGAACGGAGCGGCATAAAGGCGGCCGCTGTATGGTTTGTGCGGCCGGACGGTTCGTATTATACCGTGGAAAAGGGTTTGACCGGCCAGAATCTCCGTGACCGTAACTATTTCCCCGGGCTCATGGCAGGCGCCGACGTCGTCGGCGATCTCGTTTTAAGTAAATCCACGGGAAAGAGGACCGCCATCGTCGCCGTCCCGATCAGAAAGGACGCAAAAGTGATCGGTGCCCTCGGGGCATCCCTTGCGGTCGAGGACATAAGCAGGATGCTCGATGAAAAAATGGAGCTGCCGGAGAACATGTTCTTTTACGCTCTCGATCAGAAAGGCCAGACGTCCCTGCACAGGATATCTGCGCTGCTCTTCGCTTATCCTTCCGATATGGGCAGCAAAAGCCTCGCAAAAACCGTCAACCAGATGCTTGCAGGGCCCGAGGGCGCGGTGACCTATGATTTTTACGGCGAAAGGACGGTTGTCTTCAAGAAATTCCCTCTCACGGGCTGGGTCTATGTCATCGGCTTCGTTACCGGAAAACCGGGGGAGCCCGTGGAGGACCTTCCCCCGATCCTGACCGATCTCGGAAAGGAGATTACGGCGGAGCTTGACAGAATGGACCGGGACCTTGCCGGTGTCGCACGAAGATTTTCAGAAAGAAAACTCACGCGCGGGGAGAAGAAAAAAATGCTTGGCGAGCTCTGTGGATCGTACTCCTATGCCGTGGACTGCGCGCTTGTGGACAGGAGCGGCAGGATGAAGATCGTCGCGCCCCGGGAATATGCGAAATTCGAGGGGAGCGATATCAGCTCGCAGGAACAGGTGGTCCGTCTTCAGAAGACGAAGAAACCGGTCTTAAGCAACTCGTTCAGAGCGGTTGAGGGCTTTGAAGCCGTTGACCTGGAACATCCCGTCCTCTCCTCCGCGGGCGAACTTGAAGGTTCGGTGAGCATCCTGATCAAGCCCGACGCCCTGTTCTCCTCCATTATTACACCTGTTCTGCTGGGAATGCCGGTAGAAGCATGGACGATGCAGAAGGATGGAAGGATCCTCTTTGAAGAAGATAAGGAAGAGGTGGGCAGGATGCTGTTCGAAGACCCGCTCTACAAATCCTTCCCCCAGCTCCTTGCGCTCGGATCGCTGATCTCAAGGGAAAAAACCGGGGCCGGCAGTTATGGCTTCATGCAGAGAGGATCGGAGAAGGTAGTCAAAAAGGACGCGCATTGGACAACCGTCGGTCTTCACGGCACGGAATGGCGCGTCGTCGTGATGCACGTGCAGGCGGGGCATGGCCTTTCTTCCGACAAGGGCCTTGCACAGCCCGGAACGCGCGCGTGTGATGATGCGCTCAGGACCCTGGCGGGAACTACCGAACTGAAGAAGGCCCTGTCCGGAAACGACCGCGCAGGGATCCAGGCGATCTTCAAGGACTTTTATTCGGCGCATGAGGGGCTTTATTCCATTGAGTGGCTTGACAGCCAAGGCACGAACCGCTACGGATATCCCGAAGAGAACAGCCTGATCAATGTCGATATGAAGACCGTGAAGACTGATTCGGCGAAGCCCATGCTCACGGGCCTTTCCGGGAAAAAAGATTGCACCTTCGACAGTCCTCTGGTCGAGGGGAAGGCCGGTACGTTCTTCATGGTCCCGGTGTATGAAGGGGAAGACTATCTCGGGATGGTATACACCATCACGGTAAAGAAGTGAAATTACCCGGCTTACGCGGAGAATTTTCATATAGAGATACAGAGACACGGAGAAGAGCACAGCAATCTATCCACAGAGTTCTCAGATGACGAAGATTAAATCTCTTAAGGGAAGTGCGGGGTGGGGGTATGGACTCAAAGCTTTTGACTTCCCCCATGCGAAAATTTAGGCAGGCGATTGAGGAGGAGGGTGAAGCATTTCGGATGTCCGGAGCCCGCAGGGCAAGTTTCCGAAATGTACCGAGGACGAGACATTCTCAGGACAGGCTTTACTGCATCATCACATGAAAGACTGATGGAAAATCAGTAAGCGCTCCTATCTCTCATCGATGCGGCAACATCCCAACTCTTCTGGCAGTTACCGTACAGACAGAGTAAATTTCAATGCTGTATGGTAACCCTCACGCTTCTTTCTGCAGGTAACGAAATCAATGTGGTCTTCCTAATGTTCTTCGCGAGCAGAGCCTGCCCCGGTTTGATTTAAACCGGGGCGGCCTCCGTGGTAACCATGTTATGGTTACGGCTTGACCGGTCCGGGAAAAAAATCCGTTGTAAAAATCATCCCGGCTGAGTAAAATGGACTCCACATTTTTGCCATGGAAACAATTTTTTTTCTCAAAGGTCTCATCATCGGTTTCGTGATCGCGGCCCCGGTCGGTCCCATCGGCGTCCTCTGTGCGCGCCGCACGCTGATGTTCGGCCGGCGGGCCGGGTTCTTTTCCGGCATGGGCGCGGCGACTGCCGACGCCATCTACGGGTTCGTGGCCGCCTCCGGCCTGACGCTCGTGTCGAACCTTCTCGTCGGTCACAACGTTTTCCTCAGGCTCGTTGGCGGTTCGCTCTTGTGCATTCTGGGCGTGAAGGCCCTGGTCACGGATCCGGACCCGAAGCGCGACTTCCCCAAGACGCTCAAAAAATTTGCAGGCATGTACTCGTCCACGTTTATTCTGACCCTCACCAACCCCATGACCATCTTCTCCTTTGCCGCTGTCTTCGCCGGATTCGGGCTCGCCGGCGTGAAGGGGAGCGTCTTTTCCGCTGGCGTTCTTGTTCTCGGCGTCTTTCTCGGTTCGGCGCTTTGGTGGTTGTTCCTCGTGGGCATCTTCACTATTTTCCGCAGGCGGTTCCTTTCCCATCATCTTCGCTGGGTGAACTTCATCTCCGGCGGCATCATCATCGCCTCGGGCGTCCTGGCCCTCCTGAGCCTGAAGTGGTGAGCATGGCCGCCGCATGGCATCAACAAAAAGCCATATTTCCTTGGGCTTTTGCACATTGACTAAGGCGTGAGCTGTGATGCGTGAGGGTAATACAGAGTTCAAAATATTCTTGTGATACGAAAGAGAAACCTCCTGAAGTTCTTTCGCCGGGAATACAGCGATCAGGCAGTTGACAAACGTTGTATGGTAACGGTAAACGTTCATCTCCGAAATTTTCGATAACGAGCCTGCTTATGCGATCGAACGGTCCAAAAAATCACCGCAGGAAGCCGTGGCCGCAGCATCAGCGGAGCATTGTGGAGGTCGACGTCGAGTCGCTCCTGACGCTCGAGAACCGCTGCAACGGCTGCGCCAGGGGCGAGCGGTGCTGCTGCTCGTCGTACGAGGTCTGCGTTACCACCGCGGAGCTGAAGAGGATCATCAAGGTCCTGCCCGAGGCTGCCAAGTTTTGCCCCCATCTTCTGACCACCGGGGGATACGACAACGTGTTCGAGGAAGAGGAACCGGGGATTTATTCCA
>JBLMWN010000285.1:0-5282 GCA_050257255.1 Betaproteobacteria bacterium
ATCGTGATCTCGCGAACGGGATAGGCCTTTTCCCCCTTCTCAATCCAGAAGCCGGTAGCGCCTACAGAAAAATCGCCGGAGATGGGGTTGGCGGTGTGCATGCCCATGATCTCGGTAACGAACAGCCCCTTGTCGATGGACCCGATGAGGTCTTCCAGGGAGTTCTTCCCGGGCTCGATATAGAGGTTCGTCACGCCCACGCTCGGAATTCCCTTGAAACCTCCTCGCATGCCGTTCCCCGTTGATTCTGTTTTGTCCTTGTTTGCCGTGTACGTGTTGTACAGGAACATCGCGAGCCTGCCGCGTTCAATGACCGTCTTTTTTCTCATCGGCACGGTCTCATCATCAGACGGCGCGGTTCCGAGTCCTCCCTCGATCAAGCCGTCGTCATGGACCGTTATCATGCTCGATGCGACATCCCTGTCCAGCTTGCCGATAAAGAGAGACCGCTTTTTCTGAACGCTCTCAGCCGAGAACCCGCTCGCCATCATCGAGAGGAATTCCTGCGCTACCGGCGCTTCAAGAACTACGGGCGCCTTGATTGATTCAATATGTTTGGCCCCGAGAAGATCGAGTGCCCTCCGTGCGGCCCGGCGCCCGACCTCTTCGACCTCGAGCCTGCGGTAAAAACGATTCACGTCGAATTCCAAACCGGCCTGCGACTCCCCCTTTTCCTCCGCAACCACTTCGATGCTTGAAGAGCAGGCCGTACTTTTGTAAAAAACCTCGGCGCCATTTGTGTTCATGATCAGGGTCTCTGAATCGGAGAAGCCGGCCGAAGCTTTGCGGATGCGTTTGATCCGCGGGTCCACGGCAAAGGCTTCGTGCTCCATGGCCATGACCCGGTCGATCTTTTCCTTCTCGGTCAAAGCGACGACGTCGGGATCATAGATAACGACGGGTTGATACGGGGACGCCCGCTTGCGGGGAATGGCGTGATACTCATCAGGCTCCGTATGCTGAGCGTTCGTGACCGCGGCCTGTGCAAGCGTCTTGCTCGCGCTGTCCGAAAAATCGGTCGCAAAGGCAAAGCCCATGCGGCGTCCGACGAGAACGCGCAGCCCGGCTCCGATATCCCTGGCGCGTTCGAACGCATCAACCTGTTGTTCTTTTACCTCTATGGTAGTGGCGGTGTAGGAGCGGAGGAAGACTTCGGCGGCGTCGGCCTTGAAGGAAGATGCAAGGGAAAGTATTTTTTCGGCAATCTGTTTATCCACGGTAAACCTCAAAAATTCGATAGTACCGCAAAGGCGCGAACGGATTACAGGCTTTCAAGCCTGCTGGCTGACAAGCGAGGATAAAGCGCTTTCGCAATCACAAAGATTTTTTTCATCCCCTGCGATGGAATATTTTGAGTCTTATTCGAAATAGCTCGCCGACGCCGTGTCTGATTCCCAGACGGTCACGCTCGCGACTTCGACGTTTTCGTCGTTGACCTTCTTCGTCATGGTGTCGTATATCCATTTGGCCAGGTTTTCCGATGAGGGGTTGATCTGCGTGAAGGGAAATATCTCGTTCAAAAAAGTATGCTCCAGTTGGTCGAGCACCTCGCGGAGCGCTTTCTTCAGTTCGTGGAAGTCGACAGCAAGCCCCGCTTCGTCCAGACGTTCGGCGGTCACGGCAATCGTCACGCGCCAGTTATGGCCGTGAAGCTTCTCACACTTGCCCTGATAGCCGCGAAGTTGATGGGCTGCTGCAAATTTGGATTCGACCATGAGTTCATACATAGCGTTGGATAATAGGCCATACTCCGTTAAAAGTCAACAGGGAAAAGCGCTGCGGCAAGACAACAACGTGCGCAGCAAGAAGAAAATTTTCTTGCAAAAGAGATCAAATTCAGATATGATTTTTATTAATGGAAGTAACGAAGGAAGAGTCAAGGCAAGCCATCGAACCGCAGTTCCTCTCGCAGGCATTGGCAAGCGGTGTCAAGCTCCGTATCGGCCAGATGAATAGAACCGAGTATGAAGGGGTTCTCCGCGATGTCGGCCGCTATGAAATAAACCTCGAAGTAAACGGGTCGATCATCACTCTCCCGAAGCAGGAAATCTCCTACCTCACCGCTCCACAACCGCTCTTCATCGTTCCCGAACAGCAGCCGGTGCAGGGGCCGACTGATCAGGCGTCACCATTGGCGGACTCAACGGCCGCCCGACCGAATATTCAGCAGGAATTTCTCGACAAGTCGATCAAGGACAGCCAGATTCTCACCCTTTACCTGATCAGCGGTCAGCGGATAAAAGCGCAAATCGAAGCGTACGATAATTTCACCATTCTGCTCAAAGAGGGCGGCAGGCAGCACTTGTACTACAAGCACTCGATTACGACGATCAACCGCTGAACGTTATCCCGTTGCATAACGGATTGGAAATTGAAACTTGGGAATTTTATACTATACGGAAGAGTTCGATTTGAAATCCAAGATTTTCAATTTCTTTCCCATTTAGTTGCCTGAGGTGGCTTCCATGGAAACAAATCTCCTCGACCGGATGCTCAGCACATACCTGGCCGAACAGACGCCCGTAACCGTGACCCTCCAGAACAAGATCCGCGTATCCGGAAGGATCAAAGCTTTTGACAGCTATGTCATCATCATAGAAGGTTTGAAGCGGGATATCCTGTACCGCCATGCGATCTCCTCCCTTGCACCCGCTCTGCAGGAAAAACAGAAACACAAGACGGTCCTGAGCCGGCCCGTACCGGTAAAAACCGCGCCTAAGCCGCAAAAAAACGCACCGCACAAACCCCATCCGGCACACCAGCAGGCGGCACTCTCTGCGTCCTCAGCCGAACCGCGCATAAACAACGGCATGAAAGAAGGTCTCTTGAAGTGGATGCAGGGGCAGAAGGCGGCAAAATAGCATGAACGTCCGCATCGCGGCGTTGGCGGCCGCATCCGGTCTCCTCCTTGCCGCCGCCTTTCCTGCCGTCAATCTGCATTTCCTTGCCTGGTTCGCCCTTGTCCCCCTGTTCCTGGCAATGAAGGGACAGAAGGTGAAAACCGGGTTCTGGCTCGGCGGAATCACGGGCATTGTCTATTTCGCCGGGACGGTCTACTGGGTATCGAACTCCATACACTTCTACGGCGGCATCTCCCTTTTTCCGGCGGCGCTCATTACCCTCCTTCTTTGCGCCTACCTGGCGCTGTACCCCGCTCTTTTCGGGGCTGCAGCCGTCCACATCAGGACTCATTCCCCGGCGCTGTTTTTTTTTGCCATGCCGATGCTCTGGACCGCCCTTGAACTGGCGCGGACCTATGTGTTCAGCGGCTTTCCCTGGGCGTTGCTCGGTTACTCGCAGTACAGCGTTCTCCCGGTCATACAGGTTGCGGACATCGCCGGTGTATACGGCGTCTCGTTCCTTATCGTGCTGGTAAACGCATCGGCGGCGGAATTCATCATGAACAGAAAAAACTATCCTGCCGTCATCACCGCTGTGCTTGTTGTAGCGCTCGTTCTGGTCTATGGATTCACAAAGCTTCACTCACCCGAACGTGCCGACGAAATCACCATCTCGGTGGTCCAGGGGAACATCGAACAGGACAAGAAATGGGACCCGGCGTACCAAGCGGAAACGATTGCGGTCTACAAGCGGCTCACCCTCGACGCTCTGAGGCAGCATCCCGACCTCGTGATCTGGCCCGAAACCGCCACGCCTTTTTATTTTACCGGAGCAAGCGGCAATGATCAGATTCTTACCGCCGGTCTCATTCAATTTGTGAAGCAGAACAAGGTCCCGCTTCTCTTCGGCAGCCCGACCTACGAAATTAAACCGAACAGGCAGATCGTGGGTCGGAACTCGGCGTTCCTGCTCTCGGGAGAGGGCCGCGTCGAGGCGGAGTACCACAAGATCCACCTCGTCCCCTTCGGCGAATACGTGCCGCTCAAGAAGGTCCTGTTCTTTGTCGAAAAGATGGTGCAGGCGATAGGGGATTTTCAGGCCGGGGACCAGTACACAGTGATGACGGTCCCTTACGGTGGACCGGGACAGAAGAAGGAAACGACGCTCTGCACCGTCATCTGCTACGAGATCATCTTTCCCGACCTCGTCAGGCGGTTCGTCGACCGCGGCGCAGCCGTCGTGACTACGATCACCAACGATGCATGGTTCGGCAGGACTGCGGCCCCATACCAGCACTTTTCCATGGCCGTGTTCCGCGCTGTGGAGAACCGCGTCCCCGTGGCCCGCGCCGCCAACACCGGCATTTCCGGGTTCATCGATTCGCGCGGCAGGATCCTGGAAACCTCGGGAATATTCACGGAAGCGTATCTCACCCGTAACCTTGCGCCGGGGACTGGAAAAACCTTTTACACCAGGTACGGCGATCTCTTCTCCTACGCCTGCGTGCTCGCGAGTCTGATCATGCTGGCGCGGCCCTCAAAGAAAAAGATTCTCTGACTCCGAAACAGCACAATAGATTCCTTGCTATTATATTGAACAAACTGAGTGAAGAAATTCCGTTGATTTGAGCCGCTTGCCGAGGATATGGAAGGTATGCTCAGCGAAGACGCAATCGAGTTCCTGCATGATGCCGGATGACGGCTTGAGGCGGGAGACCTTGTCCATCTCCATCCGTAACGCCTGATAGTAGAACCCCACGGCTCCGGCAGACAATCGGATCTGGAGCTCGCCGGAGGAGACCATGCAATTCGGGCAGAGGATCCCGCCCTTCATGCCGAGGAAAATGATATCCCCTTTCGGCTGGTTCCCGCAGGAGATACAGCAGTCCAGTTTCGGCTGATAGCCCAGCAGCGAAAGGAACTTGATCTCAAAGACGCTGAGCAAAAACAGCGGGTCGTCGCCGGCATTCAAGAGATGGAGAACGTGGGAGAGAAGCAGAAAGGCCCGCGCATTGCTCTCGCCCAGGGGAGCCATCTCGCGCACGAGTTCGAGCATTACGGCGCCGGCGGCGGCGCGGCCCAGGTCTGCGCTGATATTGGAGTGTTGGGAGATGATGTCCGCGGACTCGATCCGCACAAGCTCCTGGTGCTCCCGCTCGTAGAGATGAAGCCGCGACAGGGTAAAGCTCTCGATCCCTGCGCCGAAGCGCCTGAAGGACTTGCGCGCGTTCTTGGCCACGCCTCTCAGCATGCCCCGGTCGAGGGAAAAGAACGTGACGAGTCTGTCCGCCTCGCCCAGGTTCATGCTGCTGATGATGATGGCTTCGGTCTTGGATTTCATAATTTTTAAAAAGAGTGCCTTGGAGGCCGTCCCGAACCATGCGGGCGCCGATGGCCGCATTGAAGCTAGAAGAGACGCAAACTGAAGTTTGCGGCTGCCAA
>JBLMWN010000286.1:0-3552 GCA_050257255.1 Betaproteobacteria bacterium
TGAAGGCAAAGAATATGGTTCTTTTTGGCGTGAGCAATATAAAAATTATAATTGGCCTCTCACTCGGTGTGCGGTGGGAACTAATAAATGTACTAACGAACAAGAATTTGAGAATTTAATACATTCATATATGGAACAGTAAAAGGAAAGTGAGATATCCTTTGGACAGCCGCATCGGAGGTAGAGAAATGCGAAACTCCACCGGCCTTCCCGCTAATTAATGGTGAAACGCAAGGAGGTAGAGCCTTCCTACTGGTACAAAACTGGTACAGTCAAATGAAAAAGGGTCAGTCAATAATGACCAACCCTTTGAAAACTTGGTGGAGCTGAGGGGGATCGAACCCCTGACCCCAAGACTGCCAGCCTTGTGCTCTCCCAGCTGAGCTACAGCCCCACGTATCTTATTGTAAGAGGTGATTAATTTAACATCACGAACTGTCCTTGTCAAGAAAAAAGACCTGCTTCTCCTTTGTTCTGTAGTATTGACAACATGACTGTGTTCAATTACACTCCGTGAATGAAAAAAATCCTTCTGCTTGCTTTCCTCTGTGTCTACCCCGTGGTGACCGAAGGCCATCCCGGGAAGACAGACCACTACGGCGGGCATATGTGCCTCAAGGGATGTGAAGAATGGAAGTTGTTTTACAAAGAATACCATCTCCACGACAAGGATTGGAAACCGATACGGGTACGTAAGCAAAAGAAAGAGAGCGAACCGAAGGGCAGAACGGCGGAGACGAATGTTCCGGAAATGTCACAGGTCGAGAAACCTATGACAGGAAACACAATAACCTACCGATACGTCACGAACGTATATGAAGAGAACGTGTTCTCTCCCAACCCACTTCTCTATGTGCTGCTGGTTCTCCTGCTTCTGTTGCTGATCCTGAGAATAAACAAAAAATCAGAAGAGTGATAAGAACTATGACAAAACCCTTCGGGTGAGCTCATCCCCTCTTTGAAATATCGACAAACTCGAATTCACTATAGCACAGTTGTCGAATGGAAGAAGAGAGCGGCAGGACGTTCGAATCCCTGTTTTCTTTTCTTACTGGAGAATATGATTCATCCTGAAAACGGCAGTTGGACGCTGATGAACGCAGATTCACGTAGATAAAACCAGAGTATAAGGTTAAAAGTCGACTCACCATCAAGGCGATTCTTTTTTCATTACGAAATGGTTATTTTTCTTATCTTTAATCCGCGTTTATCCGATTTTATCTGTGTCCAAATGCTCTTTTTAGGTTCGTTAATACAACAACGAAGGCAGCTGCAGAATAATGCAAAAAAACCAATTTTTCATGGAAAAATCAATAAAACCGGATATAATAAGATCATGACCGTTAGACATCGTTCAACCCCCAATTCGTCGAACATTTTTTCGTCTCATCCGTTATCGGGGTGCCAAGTATGAAAATCCTCGTCGTCGATGACAATGATGCCGTCCGCTCGGCCCTCAGGGACAATCTTGCCGCCGAGGGGTACGACATCGTCCTCGCGAAGGACGGCGAAGAAGGGCTTGCCAGGGCGAGAGCAGAACGGCCCGGCCTTGTGATTACCGATGTCCTGCTGCCGGGCGTGGATGGATTCCAATTGCTGAGGTCCATACGGGAAGATGACCTCCTCAAGGATGTCCCGGTCATTTTTTACACCGGCAGGTATCTCGACGACGAAGACAAGAACCTCGCCCTGCGGATCGGCGTGTCCCGCTATCTGATAAAGCCGCTCGACGCTGCCGACATTATTACCGCGGTTAAGGAAGTGGTCGCCGAGGGGGCCCTGAACAGACAGCATCGCGGGGAGACCGGCCATCTTGAGGAACCGGTTTTTCTCAAGGCCTATAACGAACGTCTGGTCAGCAAGCTCAAACGCACCATGGACGAGAATGAGCGGGTGCGGCTGTTCCTCGAACACATCATGGAGGGCATCGGCGACGGCGTCATGGTCATCGACCGGAATTACAAGATCCTTGCGGCCAATTCTGCCGCGGCCGCCTCGGTCGGCGAGGAGAAGACGCGTTTGACGGGCCGTCTTTGCTACGAAGTGACCCACAAACGACAGGCCCCCTGCGAAAGCCCCGGCGCGCTTTGTCCGCATTTTCTTATCTTCGAGCGCGGGGAACCGGTCGTTAAAGTTCTTCATACGCACTATTCTGCACAGGGTGATGAACGTCATATCGAGATTACCGCATCTCCGGTCAGGGACAACGAGGGGCGGATCTTCGCCGTGGTCGAAACCTTCCGCGACATTATGGAAAAATACAGCGACGATGAACTGGTGAAGCTGGTGAAGCGGCTGAATGAGGCGCAGACCCACCTGAAGCATGTGGCGATCACCGACGACCTCACCGGACTCAGGAACCGGCGGTACATCATCGAGCGCCTCGAGGAGGAGTTCCGGCGCTCGAAGCGCACCGGCGACCCCCTCGGCCTCATCATGCTCGATATCGACCACTTCAAGCAGATCAACGACGCGCACGGCCACCTGTTCGGGGATGTGGTGCTGCGGGTAATCTCGTCGCGGATAAAAACGAGCCTGCGGAAGCATGACATCGTCGGCCGCGTGGGCGGCGAAGAATTTCTCGTCATCTGTCCGGAGTCGGCGCTTAAAGACACGATCATCGTTGCCCAAAGGATACTGACGAACATCAACGGCGAGGCGATCGGAGACGGCATCAAAGAAGTGAGGGTCGCCCTCAGCGCTGGCGCCACGGCGCTGAATGATAATGATATAAGCTCGGAGAAACTGTTTTCCCGGGCGGATTCCGCGCTCTACAAGGCAAAAGAAGACGGGAGGAACAGGGTCGTGACGCTGTGATTGCGGATCGTAACCGCCCCGTTATACGCTCACCAAGAATACACCAATTCTCCCTCCACCTGGTCATTCCTCGAATATGCGCCGAAGATCGATTGCGGCGGGCCTGTCAATGTCAGGTAAGTCGCTCCGGCTTTCAAGAAATCAGAGAATACGTACCATACGTTCATGCTTGACATGTTGTCCCCGTGCTCGGGATTATAGGCAACGTTGAAGCTCGTCTCGACCTTCTGGTTCATCCAGCCTATCTTCACATGCGCCCAGAGAATGGTTTCCACTTTTCTATTGTACATGAAATCCATGTTTCCGAGGATCACGGTCTGCTGGGCCTGCATGGTCAAAAGCGCGTCCTCGAAAAGCCGGTAGTCCGCGCCGATGCCATAATCGATGGCATCGTGTTTCTGCTCGATGGGACTGAGGGGGTAAATTCCGGGAGCAGGAACCGCCGGATATCCCCAAAGCTCTCGGCGGATGTTGAGGTATCGATTAAACGTATAGGCTGCCTCCGCCCTGATGCTCAAATCTCCTCTGACCGCAGCAGCATCCATTCCGATCACGTCGATCTTGTGAAACTCAGGCACATAGCCCGGGTCGATGATGATGGTACCTCCCTGCGGGATGATTGTGAGTGCTGTTGTCTTGAAGACAGGCCGCGGGTCGTAGCCGTGGAAAAGGTTCAATGCCCATTCGATGTCACCGGCGCGTCTGATGCGTAGACCGATGTTGCTGTTCTCGATC
>JBLMWN010000287.1:0-14271 GCA_050257255.1 Betaproteobacteria bacterium
GACCTGTCGACCGAAGAGCTGCAGGCCAAGGCGGCTGATCTCAAGAAAGAGCTGTTCAACCTCAGGGTTCAGCAGGCAATGGGGCAGATTGAAAATCCGATGCGTTTGAGAACGCTGAGGAAAGATATCGCAAAAGCAAAAACGGTGTTAAAGGAAAAATATGGACGAGTCTAAAAAGAGAAAAGCCTACGTCGGACAGGTCATCAGTGATAAAATGGACAAGACGGTCGTGCTGGCCGTTACGAGGCGAATTGCGCATTCCCAGTACGGCAAGACGGTGAAGCGCACCACCAAGTTCAAGGCCCATGACGAGAAGAATGAGTGTAAGGTTGGTGATGTAGTGCGGTTCATCGAGACCAGGCCCCTGTCCAAGGAAAAACGATGGAAGGTGCTCGAGATCGTCGAGAAGGCGAACTAAATACTGGGGAACGAAAAATTTTCGTAGAGGATTGAGACATGATTCAGCAGCAGACGGTATTGGACGTGGCCGATAACTCCGGCGCGAAAAAGGTAATGTGCATCAAGGTTCTCGGCGGGACGCGCAAGCGCTATGCCACGCTTGGCGACGTGATCGTGGTGGCCATCAAGATGGCGATTCCCGAGGGGCAGGTAAAAAAAGGAACGGTGGCAAAGGCCGTCGTCGTCCGCACGACCAAAGAAGTGCGCCGGCAGGATGGTTCGTACATCAAGTTCGACCGGAACGCCGCGGTGCTGATCAATAACGCGAATGAGCCGATCGGGACGCGTATCTTCGGCCCAGTTGCCCGCGAGCTCCGCAAGAAGAACTTTATGAAGATCATTTCTCTTGCGCCTGAAGTGTTGTAGGGACCGATGCCAATAACAGTCGAAGAAAAGCAGGGATTTTGAATATGCAGATAAAGAAAAATGACAATGTGATGGTGATCTCCGGCAAGGAGAAAGGCAAGCGCGGCAGGGTCATTGCCGTTTATCCCGCGACGAACAGGCTCCTGGTGGAGAAGCTCAACATGATCAAGCGACACACGCGGCCCACCCAGCAAATCAGGCAGGGAGGCATCGTGGAGAAGGAAAGCCCGATCTCGGCGTCGAATGTGCAATTAATCTGTTCGAAGTGCGATAAACCCACGACCGTTTCGCGGCAGGCGCAGGGCGACGGTCCTCGGGCAAGAGTGTGCAAGACCTGCAGCGAGACCATTGATTAAGCTGCTGTCCCATCCGGTCCGATATTGAGCTCGTAAAACAGGATAATCGATCTATGGCAGATAAAAAAGACAAGACAAAAGAGACAAAAAGCGGCGACCAGAAAAAAGCGGCCGCCAAGGCACCCAAGGCGGCGGCCAAATCAAAGGCCCCGGCAGCGGAAGCAAAAAAGGAAAAAGCCAAAGGGGAAGGCGGCAAGAAAAGCGCTCCCGAGCAGATCCCGACGCCGCGCTTAAAGAAGCGGTATCATGATATCGCCGTTCCTGCACTGATGAAGGAATTCCAGTACAAGAATCCCATGCAGGCGCCGAAGCTTGTCAAGGTGGTTCTGAACATGGGAATGGGAGAGGCAATTACCAATGCAAAGGCCCTCGACCATGCTGCAGAGGAACTGGCTAAGATTTCAGGACAGCGGCCTGTTATCACCCGTGCCAAGAAGTCCATCGCGACCTTCAAGCTGAGAGAGGGGATGCCGATCGGTTGCATGGTGACTCTCAGGCGCGAGCGTATGTATGAGTTCCTCGACCGGTTCATCAGCGCGGCGCTTCCCCGCATCAGGGATTTCAAGGGCATATCGTCGAAATCCTTTGACGGCCGGGGCAACTACTCGATTGGGATCAAGGAACAGGTGATTTTCCCGGAGATCGAGATCGACAAGGTCGATTCGATCCATGGCATGGATATCGTTATTGTTACGACGGCGAAGACCGATGAGGAAGGCAGAGCGTTGCTCGGCCACCTGGGCATGCCGTACCGGAAGTAGTACGGGCATCCGTACATGATGGAGGAACGATGGCAAAGAAGTCGTTGATAGCAAAGGCGCAAAGGCCCCCAAAGTTTAAAGCACGCGAGTACAACCGCTGTCCGTTGTGCGGGCGGTCCCGGGGGTATCTGAGGAAGTTCGACATGTGCAGGATCTGTTTCAGGAACAGGGCGCTCCGGGGGGAGATCCCGGGCGTGATTAAGGCGAGCTGGTAAGCAAAAGGGGTTTCAATCAATGATGACCGATCCGATAGCGGACATGCTGACGCGTATCCGCAACGCCAGTAAGGCAAAACATGAAAAAGTCGATATCCCTTCATCGAAGCTGAAGGTCGAGATTGCAAAAATCCTCAAGGACGAGGGCTTTGTGAAGAACGTGAAGCTTGTGAAAGACCGCAGGCAAGGCCTGATCCGAGTGTATCTTAAATATACTGAAGATGAACTTCCGGTAATTCAGGGCATGAAGCGGGTGAGCAGGCCCGGTTGCCGAGTCTATGCCGGCAACGACTCTATTCCTAAAGTCATGGGCGGTCTCGGTACCGCGATTCTGTCGACGCCGAAGGGGATACAGACCGGCAAACAGGCAAAAAAGGATAATGTGGGCGGAGAAGTTCTCTGCCATGTGTGGTAAGTTTTCTACAGCGATTTCGTTCTCTTAAAGAGTACAGGAGTTGTTATGTCGAGGGTTGGGAAAAAACCGATAGAAATTCCATCCGGCGTCGAGGCTAAACTCGAAACCGGTAAGATCACGGTGAAGGGTCCACTGGGCGAAATCAGTCAGGATGTGAATCCAAAACTGACGATCAAAAAAGAAAACAACAAATTGCTGGTGGAGCGGCCGTCAAACCAGAAAGTGTACCGTGAGTTGCATGGCTTGACGAGAAACTTGATTGCCAATATGGTGTTCGGCGTCAGCAAGGGATACGAAAAAACCCTTGATATCACCGGCGTTGGTTTCAAGGCATCGGCCCAGGGAACGAACCTTATGCTGAGCCTCGGGTTCTCACATCCGGTTGTCTATCCTCTCCCGAAGGGAATCAAGGCGACGGTCGACCCCAAGCAGACCCAGATCACCCTCAAGGGTGTTGACAAGCAGCTTGTAGGCCAGATTGCAGCGAATCTGAGGAGTCTGAAGAAACCCGAACCATACAAGGGGAAAGGCATCAAATACAGCAACGAAGTCATTCATCGCAAGGAAGGCAAGGCTGGCAAGACCGGGAAATAAGAAGCCGAGCAAGAATTTCGGCATACCGTTGAGCACGGAGATGAGAACGTGGCACAGAGCAAACTGAAATCCAGACAGAGAAGGCACGAAAGAATCAGGAAAAAGATACTCGGAACGGCGAGCAAGCCCAGGCTCAGCGTGTTTAAAAGCCTGAGCCATATTTATGCACAGCTCATAGACGATACTGCGGGGAAAACGCTCATTACGGCGTCAACGACGGAAAAAGCGGTGAATTCCGGTTTGAAGCACGGCGGCAATGTAGAGGCTGCCAAGAAGGTCGGCGCGAGCATTGCGGAGCGGGCATTGGACAAAAATATCAAAGCAGTCGTGTTCGACCGGGGTGGTTATCAGTATCATGGATGCGTGAAAGCGCTTGCAGATGCGGCGCGTGAAAAAGGTCTCACCTTTTAGGACAGGTATTTATTTCGGAGGCGGCATTGGCAGAGCGATATAGCAATAAAGAAGCGGAAGAGGGCGATGGCCTGAAAGATAAACTGGTCTACCTGAACCGGGTGGCCAAGGTGGTGAAGGGCGGCAAGCGGTTCAACTTCAGCGCTCTCGTTGTCGTTGGCGACGGGAAGGGCAAAATCGGCGTGGGCAAGGGCAAGGCGGCAGAGGCGCCGGTAGCCATCAAGAAAGCCGTCGAGCGGGCCAAGAAGAGCATGGTCCTCGTCTCTCTGAAAGGAGGCACGATCCCCCATGAAGTTCTGGGACATTACGGTGCAGGCAGAGTGTTGCTCAAGCCGGCCTCCGAAGGTACGGGATTGATCGCAGGCGGCGCCAGCAGATCGGTGCTTGAGGTGGTGGGCGTGCGGAACGTGCTCTGCAAATCCCTGGGATCCAGCAACCCGCACAATGTGGTCAGTGCTACGATTAACGGATTGACCAGGCTGAGGAGCGCCGAGCAGGTGGCAGCGCTTCGGGGCAGATCAATAGAGGAGCTGGGTTAACATGGCGAAGCGTGAAGCTAAACAGCTGAAAATTACTCTCGTGAAGAGCGGAATTGCCCGTCCGGGAAAACACAAGGTCGTCCTCATTGGGCTTGGTCTCAAGAAACTCCATAAATCAGTGGTGCGCCAGGATACCCCTGAAATTCGCGGGATGATCAACAAGGTGAGTCACCTGATCCAGGTTGAAGAAGTTAAAAATTAAATCGCAGGTTCAAACGTAGGATCGTATACCATGAGATTAGAAGAACTGAAGCCCGTGAAGGGGGCAACAAAAAAAACAAAAAGGGTCGGTAGAGGAGTGGGCTCCGGTTCCGGAAAAACCTCGGGAAAGGGTCATAAGGGGCAGAAAGCCCGTTCCGGCGGCGTGAAGGGTGCAGGTTTTGAAGGCGGCCAGATGCCTCTGCAGCGCAGGATTCCGAAGAGAGGTTTCACCAACATCTTCCGGAAGGAATATGCCGTCGTCAACCTGTCGGATCTCGAGAAAATTTCCGGCTCTGATCCGGTGACGCCGGAAACACTCATGCAGAACGGCCTCATTAAGGACTTGAAGGCCGGTGTCAAAATTCTCGGCATGGGAGAACTGAAATCCAAGCTTACCGTACGCGCCCATAAATTCAGCAAAAGTGCTCTTGAGAAAATTCAGGCCGCCGGCGGCAAGGCTGAGGTGATCTAACCCGTGTTCTCCGGCCTGAAGAATATATTCAATATTCCCGAGCTCCGCAAGCGCATTATTTTTACGCTCCTGATGCTGGCGGTCTATCGCATTGGCGCACATATACCGACTCCCGGCGTGAAGGGTGAAGCGCTCAGTCAGTTTCTGCACCAGTCCGCTGCGGGGCTGATGGGATTTTTCGACATGTTTTCCGGCGGGGCACTTTCGAGAGTTACGATTTTTGCACTCGGCATCATGCCCTATATCACCGCTTCCATTGTGCTGCAGCTCTTGACCGTGGTGATACCGCGTCTGCAGGCGCTGGCCAAGGAAGGCGAGGCCGGCCGCAAGAAGATTACCGAGTATACGAGATACGGTACGGTTTTGATTTCCGGGTTTCAGTCGTTCTGGATGGCCGTGGGCATCGAAAAGATGGGAGACGGGGCCTTTGTTGAGTCCACGGGGTGGTCGTTCCGCATTCTGACCATGATTACTCTTACAGCGGGGACCACGTTTATCATGTGGCTCGGGGAGCAAATAACTGAGCGCGGGATCGGCAATGGCATCTCCCTCATCATTTTTGCGGGTATCGTCGCGGGGTTCCCGCGCGCGGTTACCAACACCGTAGGGCTGGTATCGTCCGGTGAAATAGCTTACTTCATGGTGTTTATCATTATCGCGCTGGTCATCGCCGTAGTGGCGGCTATCATTGTGATGGAGCGCGGGCAGAGGAAAATTGCCATCCAGTATGCACAGCGCATGGTGGGGAGAAAGATCTATAAAGGGCAGAGCACGCATTTACCGCTTAAGATTAATTCTTCAGGCGTTATCCCCCCCATTTTCGCATCTTCCATCCTGTTGTTTCCAGCAACCATTGCTGGTTTTGTGCAAGTGCCGTGGCTGCAATGGTTTGCGCAACAGCTTTCGCCGGGGAAATTGCTCTATACCGTGATTTATGTTGTTATGATTATCGGGTTCTCGTATTTTTATACGGCGATTGTGTTCAACCCGGTTGATATCGCCGATAACTTAAAGAAGTATGGAGGGTTCATTCCCGGGATCAGACCGGGGAAGAAGACCTCTGATTATCTCTTCCGGGTGTTGAACCGGATAACGCTCGGCGGCGCGCTGTATCTGGCTGCGGTCTGCGTTCTGCCTGATATTTTCTATAAGTTTTTCAACGTCCCGTTTTATTTCGGCGGGACATCGCTTTTGATCGTGATCGGCGTTGCGCTCGATACGGTTTCACAGATTGAGTCGCATCTAATTCAAAGACACTACGGAGGTTTCCTGAAGGGCGTTTCGATCAAGGGAAGACGGTAATAAAGCCTGGGAGCGGTCATGATCATTCTCAAGTCCCTTCAGGAGATCGAAAAAGTTCGGAAAGCCTGCTTAGTGGTAGCGGACGTACTTGACGATATTCGCGGACTGGTCCGTCCCGGAGTGAGCACTGAGGCGCTTGATGAGTATGCCGAACGGCGTATCCTTGCGGCTGGCGCAAAACCGGCTTTCAAGGGATACCGTGGATACCCCAAGACGCTTTGTACGTCAATTAATAACGAGGTCATTCACGGTATCCCGGCGAAGGATGTCGTACTCAGTCAAGGCGATATTGTTAGCATTGATGTCGGAGCAATCGTCGAGGGATTCTACGGCGATGCGGCTATCACGCTGCCGGTTGGTACCATTACCCAGGAGGCCGCACACCTTATCAAGGTAACCGAGGAGTCGCTCTATCGGGGTATCGAACAGGCTAAGGCCGGTAACAGGCTGTATGATATTTCTTATGCTGTCCAAAGTCATGTGGAGGCCCAAGGTTACTCGGTAGTGCGAGAGTTCGTCGGGCACGGGATCGGACGGAGCCTGCACGAAGACCCACAGATTCCCAATTTCGGCCCGCAGGGGCAGGGGCCGAGGATCAAGCCTGGTATGGTCTTTGCGGTGGAGCCGATGGTCAACATGGGAGGCAGCGCAACGGTTGTCAGGGAAGACGGGTGGACGGCGGTTACGGTAGATGGCAGCCTTTCGGCTCATTTTGAACATACGATTGCTGTGATGCCGGACGGGCCATGGATCCTTACGAAGAAGTGACTGCGGTGAACGCAGCGGAAGCCTGTTGAGAACAAGAAACGCTGAATACGAGAGGTTATGGCGAAAGAAGACTCTATAGAAGTTCAGGGGACGGTACTGGAAACACTCCCCAACGCCATGTTTCGCGTTGAGATGGAGAACGGTCACAAGATTCTGGCGCACATATCCGGCAAAATGCGGATGCACTTTATCAAAATCCTCCCGGGAGACAAAGTGACGGTTGAGCTCACCCCGTATGATTTGACCAGAGGCAGGATAACGTACCGGTTCAAATAGCGTCACGAAACAGATGCCGGCACGACTTCAAATATCTTAATGAAATGGAAGTAATAAACCATGAAAGTTCGATCATCGGTACGTAAAATTTGTCCAAAATGTTCCATCATCCGCCGCAAGGGAATTGTGCGCGTTATCTGCGAGAACGCACGCCACAAGCAGCGGCAGGGGTAATATAAACAAATTCTAAATCCGAATATCGAAATTCTAAACGTCAGCGTTCAGGGTTTCGGATTTAGTATTTCGGATTTGTTGTTCAGGAGGAAACGTGGCACGAATTGCCGGGGTAGATCTCCCCAAAGATAAAAAGATCGAGATTGCGCTCACTTATATTTACGGGATCGGCCCGACGTCAGCAAAGAATATTCTTACAGAAGCCGGTGTCGATCCGGCTATCAAGAGCGGGAACCTTACCGAATCCGATATCGTCAAGATTCGCGCGATTCTGGACCGAGACTATACGGTAGAGGGTGATCTTCGCAGGGATGTGACGATGCACATCAAACGTCTGATGGACATCGGCAGCTACCGCGGCCTTCGGCATCGCAAGGGTTTGCCTGCCCGGGGTCAGCGGACGAAAACGAATGCCAGGACGAGAAAAGGTCCGAAGAAGTCCGCTATGGCGGGCAGGGGCAAGAAAAAAAGCATGGCAAAGAAGTAACAGGGTAAAGGCTGACGCGGATGTCGCTTTACAGGGGCATGATGGCGGCAGCCAGCGTATTTCATGAGGAGGAACAATGGCCAAGAAGGGCAAAGAAAGAAAAAACGTGGCCAATGGGATAGCACATATCCATGCATCGTTTAATAACACAATCGTGACAATCACGGATACGGCGGGAAATGTTATTACGTGGTCGAGCTCCGGCAACAAAGGGTTCAAGGGTTCCCGAAAGAGCACACCCTTTGCTTCGCAGCTGGCTGCAGAAGCTGCGGCCAAGAAGGCCATGGAGCACGGCATGAAGCAGGTAGAAGTCTATGTTAAAGGACCGGGGACGGGCAGAGAGTCGGCGATCCGGTCCATTCAGGCAGCTGGGCTCGAAATTGTGGCGATCAAAGATGTCACTCCGATCCCCCACAACGGATGCAGGCCGCCGAAGCGGAGACGGGTGTAGTGTTCGGAACACGGCTAACACAGGAGGAATCACGTGGCACGGTATATCGGATCAGTTTGTAAGCTCTGCAGAAGAGAGGGCATGAAGCTCTTTCTGAAAGCCGAGCGTTGTTATACGGATAAATGCGGCGTTACGCGGAGGAGCTACCCGCCCGGACAGCATGGTCAGGCGAGGATCAAACAGTCTGAATATAGCCTGCAGCTCCGGGAGAAGCAGAAAATTCGTCGGGTGTACGGGGTGCTCGAGCGTCAGTTCCGCGGCTATTTTGAAAAAGCCGAACGAATGAAAGGGGTCACCGGAGAAAATCTGCTGCAGATCCTCGAACGACGGATCGACAACGTTGTGCAGCGGATGGGCTTTGCCGGTTCAAAAAAGGAGGCGCGACAGCTGGTGCGTCACGGGCACCTGCTGGTAAACGGCAAGAAAGTCACTATCCCGTCATACCTGCTTAAGGCCGGTGACGTAGTGGAACTTCGTGAAAAGAGTAGGGGCATTGCGCAGATTCAGCAGACCCTTGCCGCAGTAGAGAAACGAGGCTTCCCTTCCTGGCTGGAAATCGACAAAGCGCAGTTCAAGGGAAAGGTGTTGTCATTGCCGGTCAGGGATGAAAGCACGTTGCCGACGGTCAAGGAACAGCTCGTCGTAGAGCTCTATTCGAAGTAACTTCATTCTACGCATTGTGAGGATAGTGCTGAGGACTGCGCGTGTGCTCGCCACCGCGAGCGCGCCTTGGTCTTTTTTATAAAAAGTTTTTTCACTCCGTTCTGGAGGACCCATGCTTAAAAAAGCCAAAGATTTCCAGATGCCCAAGAAGCTTCAATATGATCAGAAAAAGATAACCGATACGTATGGAAAGTTCACGGCCGAGCCCTTGGAGCGCGGCTTTGGAACGACATTGGGCAACTCCCTGCGCCGGGTTCTTCTCTCCTCACTCGAAGGATCTGCTATTACCTCCCTGAAGATATCGGGAGTGCAGCATGAGTTTTCCAGCATCCCGGGAGTGATCGAGGACACGACGGACCTGATCTTGAACCTCAAGGAGGTCAGGCTCAAACTCCACACGGACAAACCCAAGACGCTTCTCCTCAAGGCCAAGGGCCCGGGAGAAGTGACGGCGAAGGATATCGAGGCGGATGCAGAAGTGGAAATTCTGAATCCCGATCTCCACCTTGCCACGATCGATAAAAACGGGAAGCTTGAGCTCGAAATGCGGGCCCGTCGCGGCAGAGGATATGTCTCGTCCGACAGGAACAAGGAACCGGGACAGTCCATCGGCGTCATCCCGATCGACTCCATATTCTCCCCGATACGCAAAGTGAATTTCAAGGTCGAGAACGCCCGCGTCGGGCAGGAGACGGATTACGACAAGCTTGTCCTTGAGGTTTGGACCGATGGAAGCATCAAACCGGACGATGCCGTTGCACATGCGGCAAAACTGCTGAAGGATCACCTCTCCATTTTCATTCACCTGCCGGAGGAGGAAGAAGAAATCCCGGTTACGGAAGAAGAGATAAAGAAGGTGCCATCATTCAATGAAAATCTTCTTCGGAGTGTGAATGAGCTGGAGCTCTCGGTGCGGGCGGCCAACTGTCTCAAGAATGCGGGCATTGAGACCATCGCCGAGATGGTGCAGAAGACCGAGAGCGAGATGCTCAAGACCAAAAATTTTGGCAGAAAATCGCTGAACGAAATAAAAGAGATTCTCGCGGAGATGGGGCTTTCGCTGGGAATGAAGGTAGACGATAAAATTGTTGCCGAGGCCAGACGGCTGTTGGCGGAAAAACCGAGTGAAGCATAATATTCATTTCGTTTGGTAAGGATGATGACATGAGACACGGATGCGCAGGAAGGCAATTTGGGCGAAACTCAGGGCACCGGAAGGCGCTGCTTAGGATGCTCGTAACCTCATTGCTCAAGAACGAAAAAATCGAGACCACGTCGGCTAAAGCGAAAGAGATTCGTCCCTTGGCGGAAAAAATGATTACTCTCGCCAAGCGGGGCGACCTGCATGCGCGGCGTCAGGCGCTGAACTTTATTCAAGATGAATCCGTAGTAAGCAGCCTGTTTTCCAAGATTGGGCCGCGCTTTTCTTCTCGGAACGGCGGTTACACGAGGATTGTGCCTACCCGCAATCGGTTTGGCGATGCTGCTCCTCTGTCCGTGATTGAACTGGTTGAACGGGAGAAGAAAGAGGCCGGGGAAAGCAAGGCTTCAGTCAAGACCAAAGCGAACAAAACTGCTACTGCATAAGAAAAAACGTCTGCACAGGCACGTAGTGGGATAACCCTCTTCCTGCACTGGCTGCTAAGACGACATCGCAAAATAAAATCAAAGGCAAGGGCTTGCACCTTGCCTTTTTTATTTGCATTTACACAAAATTGCTTTTGTGTTAAAATAACCGCAATTATCACTCCGCGGAGACCCATGGCAGATGTAAAAAGTATAATCTCTACGTTTGCGGCGCGAGTGCGCCAGGTTGCCTTCTGGCGGTGGGGCGGAATTGGATACAGAGTCACATTTTTTGTTATGGCGACTCTTATACTTGTCGCTACCCTTGTAGGCGCCTTTTTTTTCCGGGAAGGGAAGAAAGCCCTCGATGCAGAAATTCGAGGCAGAGCCATGTATGTGGCGCGTGAGTTGGCAGCCTTAACCGCAGATGATATTACTACGGGAAACCGGTTCGGGCTGTACAAGAAGCTGTCTCCCTCCTTCGACGCGAACGAAGAATCTCCTTCGGACAGAGCCCTCCTCTACCTGATGATTTACAACCATAACTGCGATTTGCTCATCGGGAGTACCCCAACGGGAGTATTTTTAAATAATGATTCGTATTTTTATACTCTTCCACGAGGGGAAAACACTTTGCGGGATGACCTTGTGCTGGACTGCGGATCGAGGCAGACACACGAGCCGTTTTTTGTCATCAAGAAACGCGGAGTCTACGACCTCACGCTCCCTGTGTTGTCCGGGAATGAACCCGTTGGCTTTGTCCGGGTCGGCATTTCGCAACAACGCTACGAAGAGAAATTTTTCGGTATCGTGAAGCGATCTGCCGCCGCGCTTCTCGGAATTCTCCTGGTAGGGCTTGCATCCAGTCAGATTATCGCGCTTGGCATCACGAAACCGATCCTGCAGCTCAGCGACGCCGCTGAAAAGCTCAGTCGGCAGAACTGGGATACTCCGCTCCCGGTGGAAGGTACTGATGAAATCAGCAGGCTCAGTCAAACCTTTAACCTGATGGCGCATACTCTGAAACAGCGGGAGGCAAGCCTCTCACGCGGCAATCGCGACCTCTTCATTCTCCACACGGCTGGCCTTGATCTCATGGAAAGCCTTGACCGTGGTGCTCTCATTTCCAAAGTCGCCGCACGGGCTGAAGACCTTGTTCGTGCGGGCACGACGGCGGTGTCCGTGATCGACAGTTCGGATCGGATGCTTAAATATCTGGGAGTATACGGGAACAAGGCGAAAGCAATCAGGGAACAGGAACCGCCGATCGAGGCCGGTGGAATTTATAACTGGCTCGCGAGCTACGGGACGCCGCTCCTCATTTCCGATGCGCAGGCAGATTTTCGTCTCGACGGTGCACTGATGAAGTCGCTTGGGATCAAGAGCGTTATGACGGTTCCTCTGTGGTCATCGAACACCATGATCGGTCTGCTTACAGCCATCAATAAAAAGGGCGGTGCCCGCTTCGACAAACACGACCTCAGGCTATTCACGGTTTTTTCCAACTTGGCGTCCGCTGCACTCCAGAATGCCTCGCTCTACAGCGACTTGAAGGACAAGATGGACGAACTGAAGACGGCGCAAGAACAACTTGTTCGCTCCGCCAGGATGGCGGCGATCGGCGAGCTGTCGGCCAATGTAGCACACGAGATCAACAATCCCCTGACGAGCGTGCTCGGATATACAACACATCTCTTGAAAACGCAGGATATGCCTGATTCAGCGCACAAAATGCTCGGAATGATGGAGCAGGAAACCCTGAGGGTCCGCAAGATCATCCGCAATCTTCTCGACTTCGCACGCCAGAGGCCCGCATGGATGCATCCGGAGGACATCTCGATACCGCTGCGGGAGACGGTGACGCTTATTCAGGGAATTGCCGATACCTCCTCAATCGCCATCCGTGAGGAATGCTCCGCAGGGACGTTCTTCGTGAACATGGACTATAATGAGATCAAACAGGTCTTTATCAACATCGTCAGTAACGCACTCCAGGCCATGCCGCAAGGAGGAGAGCTCCGGGTAGGGCTGAGCGCCGCTGGCGAAAATGACGTCGTCGCGGAGTTTTCCGATACGGGCGCCGGGATCGCCCCGGAACACCTTCACAGGATCTTTGAGCCTTTTTTTTCTACAAAAGATAACTGCGACGGTATAGGCCTTGGACTTTCGATAAGTTACCGGATCATCCAGAACCACGGCGGCAGGATTGAGGCAGAGAGTACTGTGGGAAAGGGAACGACCTTAAGGGTCTTCCTCCCGCGGTTTCTAAAAATCCAGACGGCGCAGAATGCTATACAAGCGAAGCGAGGATGACGCGGCGCGGTATTCCTAACCCGGACAAGCCGGAAGCAACACCTTGAACCGCCATACCCTGCACTCTCGCTGACGCAATCGTAATCGCTGGGCACGAGAGGCGCGAAGGTCGCGAAGGAGGGCAAAAATTTATCGACGTTTAATATCAAGACTTAGGATTTCCTTCGCGTTCTTAGCGGCTTCGCGGTAAAAAATTTCTTCCCATTTTGAGAAGATTTTAATTCGTAACTGAATAACGAGGAGGTGTAAGAATGAAGTGCGTTACCGTTGTTGTAATTCTGGCTTTGGTAGTGGCATTTGGAGCCGGCATCGCATTCGCAAGTTCGCAGGAAGCATCAGCAGAAAAAGGCAAGGCGTTGTTTAATGATCCCAAACTCGGCACATCCGGGAAATCTTGCAATACCTGCCATCCTGACGGCAAGGGGCTGGAAAAAGCAGGGGCAAAGAGCGACCTTGAAAGCACAATTAATGGCTGCATCACCATCCCGCTGAAAGGCAAAGCTCTGGATGTGAAATCCGTCGAGATGCAGTCCTTGGTCCTGTATATCAAAAGCCTCGGTTCGAAACAGCCTGCAGCAACCAAAAAACCCGCGGTCGGATGCTGAAACGTCCGCGGCACAACGCCTACAGATCCCGCAGCAGGCCAGAGGGATTTCTATCTGAAACGGTCGGCAAGCGCATCAAATTCACGTGCGCCGTAAGGAACAATGCCCAATATTCTGACACCCGACATTTCTTCTATCACGGAAGGGCTTGTATTTTCTGCAAGTCCGGCTCTTCTTTTCTGTGCGTAGTTAATCACTATGCCGGCGATCTCCAGCCCCTTTTCTCTCAGCGCTGCAACGGTCAACAGCGTATGGTTGATCGTCCCGAGTGATGGTCTTGTAACTACGATCACCGGAAGACCCATTGTGCGGGCCAAATCCAAGTACGTGTATTTGTGCCACAGCGGGACCATGATGCCGCCAGCTCCTTCCACGATCATGAAGTCGTGTTTACTCGAGAGGATACGGAAGGCATGAAGAATCCTGCCCGGGACAATTTCCTTTCCTGCGAGTTTTGCCGCACTTGACGGGGCGAGCGGCTTTCGAAACCGGTAGGGGTTCACCAGATCAAGTGCATCTCTGACGCCTGCTGCCTTCATGAGTTTGACCGTATCACCTGGAATTGACCGTCCCTGGCGCATGCTGCACCCCGTCTCTGCCGGCTTCATAACGCCGACATCGACGCCGCTATGCTTTAGGTACGCCGCAATGCCGGTAGCCACGAAGGTTTTGCCCACTCCCGTATCGGTTCCGGTTATGAAAACGCCATTCATATCAGTTTTGAGTTATGAATTTTTGAGTTGTGAGTTGTCGGTTGCAACAAAAAACCTAGAACTATAGAGCGACGCATAAAGTAAAGCAACATGCTTTCATCCACGTATATACAACTGCCACAAGGCCGTGATCAATCACCCTCTCCTTCAAGGAGAGGGCTGGG
>JBLMWN010000288.1:0-3502 GCA_050257255.1 Betaproteobacteria bacterium
AGGCAAATGAGACAATCAGAAATTTTTTTATCGTCAATTCGAAAACTTCCTGTGTGCTTAATCTTTCATGAAGTTGCGGCGCTCAGATCAGAAACCGGGAGGGAACGGGCAGTGAATCTTCGCCTTCCTCACCGAGGACTGACCGTTAAGGAAGCATGCCGAAATCTTGAAAAAATACTTCTCGACCGAACCGGAGATGGTGCAGTCCCGGTTTTCCGCCCAGGCTTTCGTCTTTTCGTTATTGTTGATGGCGACAATAAGGTATATCAGGTTTGCAGCCATGCCCCTGATATCCTCCGGGCTTGGATTCGGCAGTCCTTTCATATGCCCGAACTGAGTGTGGGAGTGGAAATCTCCGATAATCTGCAGCCGGTCGAAGCGCGCCAGGATGGGCTCGATCTTCTTATGGCTTCTGTCATGGGACACTACGCCCTTCGGCCGTCTCGCCGCAGTCTGAAAGCTGAAGGCATGCTCGATGATAAAGCGGTCTTCAAGCTTATAACCCAGAAGAAAGCCGAGGCATTCGCGTTTATACACTTCAGCCGAGCTCAGCAACAGATCGAGAAACGCGTTTTCGGATAAGTATACTCTCATTATTTCAATGCTTCGGAAGCCGCACGGAGAGTACCGGGCACGGGGCGTTCCGGACCACCTGTTCCGCCGTACTGCCGAAAAGCACCCTGTCTATTCCCCTGCGGCCATGCGTGCCAAGTACGATCAGATCGATCTTGTTGTCTCCCGCAAATTTCGTGATTTCCTCATGAGGTATGCCTTTGAGGACTATACGCTCTATATCCTTCATTCCCCGCATCTCGTCGAGGAAAATCTTTTCAAGCTCGGCCTTGGCGCTCTTTTCCATATCCTGATAAATCTCGTCGATCGATACGTGCGGCACATACCAGCCGACGGTCTTGGCAACGTCGAAGATCACGTGAATAATATCGAGTTTCGCACCGTACCGGCGTGCCATATCCACGGCATAGGGAAGGGCAGGGGAAGAACCTTCCGAGAAGTCCGTAGCGAAAAGAATCTTCTTAATCTCCATCTCAAACCTCCCTTAAGTATTGTGAGGCATGTTCCGGCGAAGTGGGCAGGACATAGAAACCCGAACCCCATTCAAACCCGCTGGTCCGTAAGAGCCTCGGCATGATCTCGACATGCCAGTGGAAATCCTCTCCAAGCGTATGCCAATGATCCTTCCGGGGTATTCTGTTCGGAGCGGAGTGGATAAAATAGTTAAAAGAGAGGCCGGGAAAAGCGGCCCTCAGCTTTTTTATCACCGCCGATAATATGAGCGCCATGTCTTCAATCTCGTCAGTCACTATATCCTGGAAGGCGCAGCAATGCCTCTTCGGCGCGATCCATGATTCAAACGGGAACTTCGAGGCGTAAGGACAAAATGCAATAAAGTGCCTCGTCTCGAGGATCAGCCTGCTGCCGACCCGGAGTTCCTCCCTGATGATGTCGCAAAATATGCACCGCTCTTTATACGCGAAATACTGCTTTGCGCCCGCCAGTTCCTCCTTGACGCGCTTCGGTATGACCGGGGTGGACGCGAGATAGGATACAGGATGGGAAAAAACCGCGCCGGCTTCCCTCCCGGAGTTTTTATAGATAAGCGTGTACCGGAGGCGGGCGTCTTTTTCGAGATCGGCCATCCTCGCTTTGTACGTGCTGATCACCTTACTCATCTGCTCAAGCCCCATCTCTTCCGGCCTCACTGAGTGCTCGGGGGATTCCACTATGATCTCGCTCGCGCCGATACTGTTCATTCTGTCGTACATGCCATCCCCTCTCCTGCCGAGTTCGCCCTCGACCTTGAAGACTGGAGAGAAATGGGGGACCACCCTTGTGGCCCAGCCCCTGCCTCTTCCCGGCAACGACATAATCTCCGCAGCCGTCTCTTTTTCCCTCCCGGCGCAGAGGACGCAGTTCTTTTCCGTATCGTCATCCCGTGTGACAACATAGTCCGCCGGTGACTTTGGCTGACCCAGGATGGCAATCCACCTGCCCAGAAGAGGGTCCTTTCTCAGCTCATTAAGATCGGTTCTTTCCATATAGTATCCGCAAGCCTTCAAGTGTCAGCACCGGGTTCATCTCGTGGGGCCTGGTGATGAACCTGTCCATAGCAATCGCATGTCCGCCTGTCAGGACCAGCCGAAATGGGCATCCCGCCTCTTTTTCGATCTCGGAGAGAATTCTTTCCACCGCCCCTGCCGTCCCGAAGTATAACCCTGCCCTGATGCACCCTTCCGTATCTGCCCCAAGGGCACTGACCGGGGGATCCAGCGCCACTTCGCGCAGCAGGTATGTCCCTTTGCCGAGCATTGAATTCATCAGTCCCAGTCCGGGCATTATTGTGCCCCCGATCAGGTTATGGTTCCGGTCGACCGCTGTGATCGTGGTAGCGGTTCCGAAATCCGCGACCGCAACAGGCGCTGTGTAGAGTGCGTCCGCCGCGACCCCGTCTGCTATCCTGTCCGTGCCCAGTTTATCGGGCTCATCGACTTTAAGATTCAGTCCTGTATTCATCCTGAAATCCACGATCATGACAGCCGCATCTTCGTCTTCAGTCAGCTTCCTGAGGGCATCCAGCAGCGTCCGGTTGTGGCTAAGAACCACAGATGATATTATACCGCCAATGCCCCGCTTTTTTTCTATGTGGTTGCGAGACATGAAATCGTCCATGAGGTGCAGATATTCTTCCACTCCTCTCAAAGGATGCGTGTCCAACTGCTGGGCAAGAAGTCCCATCTCAGTAAAATATCCTATATTTATCTTGGAGTTACCGACATCAACGGCGATCAGCACCAGCAACCTCCTGCAACAATAAAGAAAGAACAATATTTATAAAACCGGCCTGTGCATTTTATCCGGCCCCATTTTACATTTCTCCGCCCACAGCGAGATAATCTTTTCATAACGCGGCCTTACATGCACTCTTATTATTATTTAAGAAAAGAGGGCAATTTGCGCTCGGCAGCGGCAAAAAGTTTACGAAACAAGCCCCGGCAAACCGCGCCTCCATTCCATGAAAAGAAATAGGCCCATCCCTAATACTAATAGAAACACGGTCACTTTTACCGCAATTCCATCACATCTCCGCTGCTGATCCTTCTCTTCCCGCCGGATCCCAACTGCAAAATCAGCATCCCATTACCATCTATCGTTTCGGCAACACCCGAAAGGATCTCATTCCCGAGAACTATCCTCACTTCCTTCCCGATGGTGGAAGACAGGCTTTTCCATTCTTCCATTAACTGCCGTCTGCCCTCGCTGCGTAGTATCTTGTACCATCGCTCCAGTTCCCGTAATATCTCTATGATAATCCCGACTCTTGAACATGTCCGGCCGGCTTCGTTTCTTACCGACGTGACAATTCCCCTCAACTCCTCAGGAAAATCCATCACCTCGGAATTCACGTTCACGCCTATTCCTATGACCGCGAGATTGATCTTTTCGGAATCCGAGCGGATTTCTGTCAGGATTCCGCCGATTTTCC
>JBLMWN010000289.1:0-5846 GCA_050257255.1 Betaproteobacteria bacterium
GGCTATCTTCATTCCGACCCATGCTCCGGGCACTTTCTCGGCTAAGGCCACTAATTGCTCTTTTGAGGCTTTTAAGGGGGAGGTTTTCATGCCCCCAGTATAACATAAGTCAAGTCATAATGTAACAATATTAATTACGTTTGTATTAATAATGTTAACACAAAGTCAATACAAACAAAGAAAATAAAAATATAAGCCAAGTCAGCGACATACTCTTTATCTCCCATAAACATCAAAACGAATTTTATCAGGCCATATTTAACACGAATATATGCCTGACTCGGTGCAAAGTCAATAATATCGATTGGGTATTTTATGGGTAGGAGCCAACAACTACGGATTGAAAATTGACAAGTTTCAAAAAAATTGGAACTTCAATTGCAGGAATATCTATTGCCAACCAAAGTAGAGTTATGCCAAAAATTGTCAAGAGAGACCTCCAAAAATTGTCCGTCCTCATGAAAGAATACAACAAAATGCATTGAAATCTTTCATAACCAGCAACTCACTCACAGGCATGAATATTGCTCTAAAATGGTATGTTTTATGCCTTTTCGTGGTGTGCCTATGAAAGGGGGGCAAGGATGAATTGCTGGGAATATAAAAACTGTCCGGAAGAGGTGTTCAAGGTCTGCCCTGCATATCCCGACAACGGTTCCGCCTGCTATATGGTCACAGGTGTAAAGTGCGGCGAGAACAAGATGGAGTTTGCAAGCCTGGACGCTCAGGTTGACTATTGCGGCAAGTGTGGCTTCTACGCGCATCAGCGCAGGCAGTGAAGCAGTACTACGTCGCCGTCTTCTTGAGTTCTTCTTCCATCGATGCTCTCCTTTATCAGGATAGGTTATAGAGAGCATGATAGCAGATTATTGCACGCTGGATACCGATGTCGTGCAGTTATCAATTACAACATGAACTGTGCAGTTTTCAAAAACCGCAACTACTAAGGACTACAGGAAGAAACTTCTCACGACCTTCCAAAGCGCATTTGGGTATTTACGAAAAAAGCCGGAGATTTAACGATCTCCGGCTTTCGAAGAATTCTCTCTATTTCCTTATACTGTAGAATACATCTTTCCCGCGATACACGGCAGCGTCTCCCAACTCCTCCTCAATGCGGATTAGCTGGTTGTATTTGGCGATGCGGTCCGTGCGTGACAGCGATCCGGTCTTGATCTGTCCCGCGTTCGTGGCAACGGCGAGATCGGCAATGGTCGCGTCCTCGCTCTCGCCGGAGCGGTGGGATACCACCGCGGTGTACTGCGCGCGTTTTGCCATCTCGATGGCGTCGAGCGTTTCGGTGAGCGTGCCGATCTGGTTCAGCTTGATGAGGATCGAGTTGCCGATGCCTTCGGCAATGCCTTTTTTGAAAATCGAGGTGTTGGTCACGAAAATATCATCACCCACAAGTTGCACCTTCTTGCCGAGATGGTCCGTCAGGAGCTTCCACCCCTTCCAGTCCTTTTCGGACATACCGTCCTCGATGGTAATAATGGGATACCGTTTGATCCAATCCTCATAGAATGCGACCATTTCATCGGGGGACTTTTTCTTACTCTCGCCCCTGAGGTCATAGACCCCGTTCTCGTAGAACTCGCTGGCTGCAGCATCCAGGCCTAGGAAGACATCCTGTCCCGGTTTATATCCAGCCTTTTCGATCGCTGCGAGGATCACCTGCACTGCCTCTTCATTCGACTTCAGGTTCGGCGCAAAACCGCCTTCGTCTCCGACAGCTGTGTTGTATCCTTTTTTCTTGAGAACCGATTTCAGATTGTGAAACACCTCGGCGCCAATGCGGATCGCCTCGGCGCAGGTCGAGGCTCCTGCGGGGATGATCATGAATTCCTGGATATCGACATTGTTGTCGGCGTGAGCCCCTCCGTTCAGCACGTTCATCATGGGAACAGGAAGCTCCCTGGCATTCGGCCCGCCCAAGTAGTGGTAGAGCGGCAAACCCGCTTCTTCAGCCGCTGCCTTAGCTAGGGCGAGCGAAACGGCAAGCATCGCATTTGCGCCCAGTTTGCCCTTGTTCTCGGTTCCATCCAGCTCGATCATGGTCCGGTCGATGACAGCCTGCTCGGTCGCATCTATGCCTGTAACAGCAGGGCCGATGAGTTCGATGACGTTCTGGACGGCCTTCTGTACCCCTTTGCCGAGATATCGCGAACCGCCGTCCCTGAGTTCGAGCGCCTCACGCTCGCCGGTCGATGCGCCGCTCGGCACAATGGCGCGGCCCAGGACTCCGCTCTCCAGGATGACATCGGCCTCCACCGTAGGATTGCCCCGGGAATCCAGCACCTCGCGCGCATAGACATCGATGATCTCGCTCATGAAACCTCCCTCTCAATTTCGGGTTTCGGATTGGTGATTATGGATTTTCCGCCAATCTTTCATTCCGCAATCCGTATTCAACAATCCGTAATGGTTCTATTGTCCTAAAATAAACTGTTTCCCCGCATCAGCAAGTTCTTTGATCTTTTCATCGGACGAGGATTCAACGTACAACCGCACGACCGGTTCGGTGCCTGATGCGCGCATTAGAACCCAGCTGTCGTCTTCCAGCATGTACTTGGTCCCGTCGGCCGTGGTCTTCTTTCCTTTGACCCGCAGACCTCCGAGTTCGGTCAAGGGCTGGCTGAGCCGGTCTCCGACGGATTTACGGTTTTGTTCCGTCAGGCGGATGTTGACCCGTTCGTCCAGAATGGTCCCGACCTCCTTGTAAAGCCGCTTGAGCAGCTCCTTGACTGACTTTCTCTCGCTCGCAACCATCTCTGCTGCTATCATGCAGGCCAGGATGCCGTCCTTCTCAGGTACGTGGTCCTTGATGGTCATGCCGGCGCTCTCCTCGCCGCCGAAAATGATCTTGCCCTGCACCAGCAGATCGCCGATGTACTTGAACCCCACGCCGGTCTCATATACTTCAATGCCGTGTTTTTTCGCGACCGCGTCGATCAGGTGGGACGTGGCGATGGAACGCGCGGCGCCGCCCTTCCATCCGCGTGTGCGGCAGAGATAATCCAGCACCAGGGCAAGCACCTGGTTGGGGTTCACATACGTACCGTCTGTATCAAGAATGCCGAAGCGGTCAGCATCGCCGTCCACTGCCAGGCCGACGTCGAATTTCCCCTTTTTCATTATCGAAGAAAGCTCGGCGAGATTTTCCTCCGAAGGGTCGGGAGCGTGCCCGCCGAACATGGTGTCTCGACAGCCATGAATGACGGTCGCCGTGCATCCCGCGTCTCTCAATGCGGTGTCGAGGTAGTCCCTGCCGGTCCCGTAGAGAAGATCGACAGCGACCTTAAGCTTTGCCTTCCGGATCGCTTCACTATCTATCTTTTTTCTCAGGTCATCGAGGTATGCTTTGCGCAGATCGATTTCTTCTGAAATGCCTTTGGCCTTTGCCTCGGCAAGCGAACTGGTTGCGATGGAATTTTTATCGAGGAGCCCGTTTGCTTTCGTTTCGATGTCCTTTGTCGTTTCGGGAAGCGCAGGTCCTCCCCAGGCAGGAGAGAACTTCAGGCCATTGTACAGAGGCGGGTTGTGGCTAGCCGTGAAGTTGATCCCTCCGGCTGACTTGCGGCGGATGATCTCGAATGACACCGCAGGCGTGGGGACATCCCGGTTCGAGAGATACACATGGATTCCGTTTGCAGCAAGGACCTTCACGGCCTCTTCCGCAAACCGCTCGGACATGAAACGGGTATCATATCCTACGATAATGCCCCGGTCTTTTAACCCCTGCGAGATAATATGATCGGAAATTGCCTGCGTGACAACTCGGACCCTGGCCACGGTAAAATCATCGGCGATCACGCCGCGCCATCCTGAGGTCCCGAATTTTATTTTTTCAATCGCCATAGATGTTCAAAATTTATCATAAAGCTTACTCCTTTGCAACTTAAAACAGTTTTGTCCACTGATTTTACGGATTGCGCGGATCGTTGAGAACATGTTCATCAGTGTTTATCTGCGGAATTTGTGATTATCTTCTCGGACGATTCAGATTCTTATGATCTCCGCTTTCAGATCGTCCCCCACTTCCAGCAAAGCGACGGAATTATAGGGTGCATACTGTTTATCCGTCGGACTTCCCGGATTGAGAAAATAGACTCCATCTATCTTCCCCCAGAACGGCGTATGAGAATGGCCATAAACGATCAGGTCCACGTCGTCGAACTCTTTGCGGATCATCTCCCTCTGAATGTTGATCCTGTATTTACCGTGAATAAGCCCGACCGTATATCTACCGAGGGCGATGACCTTCTTTTGGGGAAGCCTCGCTTGGACTTCGGCATCATCCATGTTGCCCGCGACGGCTTCCACCGGCGCGATGGCGCTGAGATCGTCTAGGACGGAAAGCTCGACGATGTCGCCCGCGTGCATGATCAGATCTACTCCCTTGAAAATGTCATAGATCACGGGAGGGAGCGCCCTGACAATGGAAGGCACATGGGTATCCGAAAGAACTCCGACTTTCATGAAAACTCCTGGGCACAAAAATCGGGCACGGATGTATACGGAAAAGCAGACTACAGCATCTTACCGGATCATGCTGAATCCGTTTTCTCCGATTTTATCAGTGCCCGGCGAATTTTGATTTTAGTTCTTCGACAATATTGGAGAGAGAAATCCTGGCCTGTTCTTTGGTCTGCATATTGCGAAGGACGGCCGTTCCTTCCTTCAGTTCCTGTTCGCCGATGATGAGTGTATGGCCTGCCCCGGATTTGTCCGCCTTCTTCATCTGGCTCTTGAGGCTGCCGCCCGTGTAATCCGCATCAACCCTGATGCCCGAGGATTTGAGGCTGTGTATGACCGGAAGCGTCCATGCCACTGCTTCGGGTCCCAGTGCGGCAATGAACAACGCCGGCTGGGGAACCTGTACATTCCTTGTATCCATGAGAGATATGGTCCGCTCGACACCGAGTGCAAAGCCGATGCCGGGAGTTTCCGGCCCGCCTATTTCCCGGACCAGGCCGTCGTACCTGCCGCCGGCAGCCACGGTGTTCTGCGCTCCCGTGTGCCCCGTCACGAACTCGAAGGTGGTACGGGTATAATAATCGAGGCCCCGGACCAGGCGGGGATTTACCACGAAGGGGATTCCGAGCTTCTTAAGACCGTTCTCGACGGTTTCAAAATGCATTTTACAGGCATCGCAAAGATAGTCAAGCATCACCGGTGAATCGCTGAACTTGTCGGCATCTACTTTGCAATCAAGCACACGAAGCGGATTGGTTTCATACCGCCGTTGGCAATCAGCGCACAACGTGGGTAATTTCCCCGCCAAGTACTTTTTCAGCGCATCGCGGTAGATGCCTCTGCACGCGCTGTCTCCCAGGGAGTTGATCTGAAGGTTCAGGCCAGTGATGCCGAGCCGCACGAAGAGCGTGTGGACCATTGCAAGGATCTCGATATCGACGTGGGGGTGATCGGTCCCGAGCGCTTCTGCTCCGATCTGGTAGAACTGACGGTACCGTCCCTTTTGCGGCCGTTCATGCCTGAACATGGGACCCTGGTAATAGAGCTTTACCAACTGGCTGTCTGCATACAGCTTGTGCTCAATGAACGCACGCACGACCCCTGCAGTCCCTTCAGGCCGGAGTGTGATTTTCCTGCCGTCCCGGTCTGCAAAGGTATACATCTCTTTTTCGACGATGTCTGTAGATGCACCGATGCTCCTGGCGAACAGCTCGGTGTATTCGAATACGGGAACACGAATCTCCGAAAAACCATAGTCTTCAAATAATTTCCGCGCCGTTGCCTCGAGATATTGCCATGCCGGCATATCGGATGGCAAGATATCTTTTACACCTTTGATGGCTTGGATACTCATGAACGCTCCTTGATCA
>JBLMWN010000290.1:0-6435 GCA_050257255.1 Betaproteobacteria bacterium
AGGGACTCCTTCCCACTGTTTCCCTGTCTTTGGCAATGGCCGTGCAGCGCATGGTCAAAAGGAATGTGCTGGTGAAAAAGCTCTCGTCGGTCGAGACCCTGGGGTGCACGACCGTCATTTGCACGGACAAGACCGGCACCCTCACGACCAACGAGATGACGGCGACAAGGATATGGATGAACGGGAAGGTGACCGAGATAAGCGGGGCACACTACGAACCCTCGGGAAATTTCTATTACCAGGGCGTCTCCCTTTCGCGCGAGGAGATGAGGGAGAACGGCCTCTACCGGCTCTTTGACGCCTCGATCCTCTGCAACAACTCTTCTCTCCTTCCTCCTCAAAAAGCCGGAGATAGGTGGTCGATTCTCGGGGACCCCACCGAGGCTGCCCTCCTGGTCATGGCGGCAAAGGGGGGAATCGACATCGCTGCAAGGACGAGCGCCTTTCCCCGGATCGGCCATCTTCCTTTCGAATCTGTGAGGAAGCGCATGACCGGCATCAACCTTGTCGAGGGCAAGCCCGCGGCCCATGTCAAAGGAACGCCTGCAGAGACCCTGGATCTTTGCACGCACATCCTTCTAAACAACAGAAGCGAGCCGCTGACGGATGAGCTTCGCCGGAACATCCTGTTGGAAAATGATGCCCTGGCAAAGGACGGGCTGCGCGTACTCGGGATCGCAGAGAGGCCCCTGGAATTTGGCGAAGGATTCACCATCGACAACACGGAGAAGGACTTGATCTTCCTGGGACTCGTCGGGATGATGGATCCGCCGCGGCCTGAAGTACCCAAGGCCATGGAACTCTGCCGCAGGGCGGGGATCAAAGCAATCATGATCACCGGAGACTACGGCCTCACTGCCCTCGCCATAGCAAGAAAGATCGGCCTTGTGCGGACAGAGAACCCGCTGGTCGTGACCGGGCATGATCTGAACGATATTGACGAGGAAGGCCTCTCTCGGATTCTCAAGGAGGAGGTGATCTTCGCCAGGGTCTCGCCGGAGCATAAGATGAGGATCGTTTCGATCCTGAAGCAATCGGGCGCGGTCGTCGCGGTGACCGGCGACGGCGTGAACGACGCGCCCGCCTTGAAGAAGGCGGACATCGGCGTAGCCATGGGCATGCGGGGCTCCGACGTGGCCAAGGAAGCAGCAGCCATGATCCTCACTGACGACAACTTCGCATCCATTGTCTCGGCCATCGAAGAAGGCCGGGCCGTCTATTCCAACATCAAGAAGTTCGTTGCCTATATATTTGCAAGCAACGTCCCCGAGATCGTCCCTTTCATCGCCTTCGTCCTGTTCAGGATGCCCCTCCCGCTCACCGTGATGCAGATACTGGCTGTGGACTTGGGCACCGATCTCGTGCCGGCCCTCGGCCTAGGCACGGAGCCGCCCGAGCCCGGGACCATGGACCAGCCCCCGAGGCCGCGTAACAAGAGGCTCCTTGATCTGCCGCTTCTTTTTCGCGCGTACTGTTTTCTGGGGCCGATCGAAGCCGTGGCAAGCATGGCGGGCTTCTTCTTCATCTATTGGCAGAGCGGATGGAGGCCCGGAATGACGATGGCGGATTCGGGAATTCTCTATGTCACCGCCACGACCATGTCTCTCTCCGGTATCGTGGCCTCACAAATAGGCAATGTCTTTGCCTGCAGAACAGAGCGGGAATCGGTATTTAGCGCAGGGCTCTTTGCCAACAAGCTGGTCCTGTGGGGTATTGCAACAGAACTTGCTATCATAACATTCCTTGTCTATGCGCCTCCCCTTCAAAAGATCTTCGGTCTTGCCCCTCTCACGATCAAGGAATGGGCCTTTCTTCTCATCTTCCCTCCCGTGCTCCTGCTGATGGAGGAGGGGAGGAAATGGATCGTGAGAAGAGTGTGAGACCCTGCACCAGCCCCTATTTCCCGAAACTGCCTTTATGAAATTTTAATATTTTCTGCGCCGTTCTTTGCAGCAATTTAATCTTGAATGTGCTTATATTTATCCAAACAAGGGAGGTAGCCGGATGGACATCCTGTTTGTCGGGATTACGATTGTGCTCTTTGTTGCAAGCTGGCTTCTTGTGAAGCTTGCTGAGCAAGTGTGAGGAGGGACGCGATGGAAGTATTTTACTGGATCGGAGGAATTCTAGCCGCTGGGTTGCTCGTCTATCTCTTGATTGCACTTCTGAAACCGGAGGCATTCTCATGACCGGAAATGATTTTCTGCAATTAGTTTTGTATTCCGGCGTTTTGTTGCTCCTGGCAAAGCCGCTCGGTATCTTCATGGCACGGGTTTACCAGGGCGAGCCCTCTGGTCTGGACCGCATGCTCGGCCCTGTTGAACAGCTTTTCTACCGGCTCTGCGGCATCAGGCCCGAAGAGGAAATGACTTGGAAAAAATATACTGGTGCCGTGCTTCTCTTCAGTGCAGTGGGGATGCTCTTTCTCTATTTTTTGCAGCGTGTGCAGGGATTGCTGCCACTCAACCCGCAAAAGTTCTCCGGGGTCCCGCCTGACCTTGCCTTCAACACGGCAGTGAGCTTCGTCACGAACACGAACTGGCAGAACTATGGCGGCGAAACTACGATGAGTTACCTCTCCCAGATGGTCGGGCTTGGCGTGCAGAACTTCGCGTCCGCGGCTGCCGGCATGGCCGTGCTTGTTGCCCTGATCCGCGGGTTCAAGCGGCACTCGGCAGAGACCATCGGCAACTTCTGGGTAGATCTCACCCGCTCCACGCTCTACATCCTTATGCCGCTCGCACTTATCTTGTCGCTGCTTTTGGTCTCCCAGGGTGTTGTACAGACCTTCAGTGAGTACAAGACCGTCTCGCTCATGCAAACCATCACCTATGCTAACCCGAAGCTTAATAGCCAGGGCAACCCGGTCAAGGATGAAAAGGGAAATCCCGTGACCGAGAAAGTGGAAATGAAAGAGCAGATCATCCCGCTCGGCCCGGCGGCATCGCAGATCGCGATCAAGCAGCTTGGCACGAACGGCGGTGGATTTTTTAACGTGAACTCTGCCCATCCCTTCGAGAACCCGACGGCATTCTCCAACTTCCTAGAAGTCCTGGCGGTCCTCCTGATACCTGCAGCACTCTGCATCACCTTCGGCAAAATGGTCGGAGACATGCGCCAGGGGTGGGCGTTGCTTTCCGCCATGGTCCTGGTCCTCGTTACAATGATGGCTTTATGTACCTGGAGCGAGCAGGACGGCAATCCACGCTTCGCGTCCTTGGGCGTTGATCAGACTGCAAGCGATCTCCAGCCCGGCGGCAACATGGAGGGAAAGGAAACGCGCTTCGGGATCGTGAACTCTGCGATCTGGGCCACCGCTACCACGGCGGCCTCGAACGGTTCCATCAATTCCATGCACGACTCATACACGCCCATGGGCGGCCTCTATCCCATGGTGCTCATCCAGTTGGGCGAAGTCATTTTCGGGGGCGTCGGATCGGGTCTCTATGGCATGCTGGTCATGGCCATCATTACGGTCTTCATAGCCGGGCTCATGGTCGGACGCACTCCTGAATATCTCGGCAAGAAAATTGAAATGTTCGAAATGAAAATGGCTGCGCTCGTGATCCTGATCGTGAACGGTTTGGTAAAGATCGGCACGGCAGTCGGCGTTGCGACAAAAGCGGGCATCGCAGGCGTTGCCAACCCCGGTCCGCATGGATTCTCGGAGATCCTCTACGCCTTTTCTTCAGCCGCGAACAATAACGGAAGCGCGTTTGCAGGGTTAAGCGGCAATACGATCTTTTATAACACGGCCCTCGGAATTGCAATGTTCCTCGGCCGGTTCTGGGTCATCATCCCCGTTCTTGCTATTGCCGGATCGCTGGCTAAGAAAAAACAGGTGCCGGCAAGCTTGGGCACGCTTCCGACCCACACTCCGTTGTTCGTGACGCTCTTGATCGGAGTCATCGTGATCGTCGGAGCGTTGTCGTTCATGCCGGCATGGGCCTTGGGACCGATTGCCGAACAGTTGACGGCTTCACGTTAGCAATTCACCCTCTCCTTCAAGGAGAGGGACGGGGTGAGATGGGCCATGTGGATCGTACAAACCCCTCCCCTCCTGCATCCTCCCCTTGAAGGGGAGGAGATAACTATAGGGAGAAATTATCATGAGCAATAAATCAAAAAAGCTCTCTCTCTTTGAACCTGCTATCGTCAAGAAAGCCTTATGGGATTCGATCAGAAAACTCAATCCCGCTTACCAGATTAAAAACCCGGTGATGTTTGTTGTTGAAGTCGGGAGTGTCCTTACGACCCTCCTGTTCTTCCACGCCGCATTGAGCAGGAAAGGTGAGGCGTCCCCGTCCTTTATCCTGCAGATTTCCCTCTGGCTCTGGATCACGGTGCTCTTCGCCAACTTCGCTGAATCAATGGCCGAAGGTCGCGGCAAGGCCCAGGCCGAATCACTTCGCAAAACACGGCGCGAGGTGATGGCCAAACGCCTTGCAAAGCCGGCTCCGGACGCCGAAGTAACGCAGGTTTCCTCTTCTCAGCTTAAAAAAGGAGACATCGTGCTGGTGGAGGCAGGCGATATCATCCCCATGGACGGCGAGGTCGTGGAGGGCGTGGCCTCGGTGAATGAAAGCGCAGTGACCGGCGAAAGCGCGCCCGTGATCCGAGAGAGCGGCGGGGACCGGAGTGCGGTGACGGGAGGGACCACGGTCCTCTCGGACTGGCTGGTGGTGCGCATCACGACAAGTCCGGGCGAGACGTTTCTTGATCGAATGATCTCTATGGTTGAAGGGGCAAAACGCCAGAAGACGCCGAACGAGATCGCCCTCGATATTCTCCTTGCAGGTATGACGATCATCTTCCTGCTCGTGTGTGTGACGCTTCTTCCGTACTCTCTCTTCAGCGTAAAGGCAGCAGGTCAGGGTACGCCCATCACTATCACTGTGCTCGTGGCGCTCCTGGTCTGCCTCATCCCGACCACGATCGGAGGGCTGCTCTCGGCCATCGGCATTGCCGGCATGGACCGGATGATCCAGGCAAACGTGATCGCCATGTCGGGCAGGGCCGTGGAAGCAGCCGGAGACGTTGACGTGCTGCTTTTGGATAAAACCGGGACGATCACGCTCGGCAACCGGCAGGCAACGGAATTCATCCCCGCGCCGGGCGTGCATGTGGGCGCCCTTGCAGATGCAGCCCAGCTTGCCTCGCTCGCTGATGAGACACCGGAAGGACGAAGCATCGTCGTCCTCGCCAAGGAGAAATACTATCTACGGGCGAGAGACATTCACAATATCGGCGCAACGTTTGTCCCCTTCACGGCCCAGACCAGGATGAGTGGGGTGAATTTCGACAGCCGAGAGATCCGTAAGGGTGCGGCCGATGCCGTAGAAAAATACGTCCAAAAACAGAACGGAACGTTTCCGCCTGACGTACGTGCGATCGTGGACGATATTGCAAAGCAGGGCGGCACACCGCTCGTGGTGGCCGAGAAATCGAAAGTGATGGGCGTCATCCGGTTGAACGACATTGTTAAGGGCGGGATCAAGGAGCGTTTTGCCGAGATGCGCAGGATGGGTATCAGGACAATCATGATCACTGGCGACAACCCCCTCACCGCAGCAGCGGTCGCTGCCGAGGCGGGAGTGGATGACTTTCTCGCTGAGGCAACGCCTGAGGCCAAGCTCAAGTTGATCCGGGACCATCAGAAAGGCGGAAGGCTCGTTGCAATGACCGGAGACGGCACGAACGATGCGCCTGCGCTTGCCCAGGCGGATGTGGCAGTGGCCATGCATACCGGCACCCAGGCGGCAAAGGAGGCGGGCAACCTGGTGGACCTCGATTCGAACCCCACCAAGCTCATCCAGATCGTCGAAATCGGCAAGCAGCTTTTGATGACCCGCGGAACGCTCACGACCTTCAGCATCGCAAACGATGTGGCAAAATATTTCGCCATTCTGCCGGCGGCATTTCTCTCCATCTATCCTGCATTGGGGGCGCTCAACATCATGGGACTTGCGACGCCACAAAGCGCGGTGTTGTCTGCCGTTATCTTTAACGCACTGATCATCATCTTCCTCGTGCCTCTGGCGCTGCGCGGGGTGAAATACCGGCCCCTCGGTGCCTCAGTCGTGCTCAGGAATAATGCTCTCATCTACGGAGTCGGGGGGTTGACCGTGCCGTTCATCGGAATCAAGGTGATTGATATGCTGATAACGGCGATGCATATTGTTTGATGACACGCCCCTCACCTTAATCCTCTCCCCGAAGGGGAGAGGAAACAAAACATTCCCTCGCCCATCAGGGGAGAGGGCAGGGGTGAGGGGTGGTTTTCGAGATCGATGGAGGTCTACATGCTTACTATAATTCGTAACACACTCATGTCTCTGCTTCTGTTCACACTACTCACGGGGATCATCTATCCCTTGGCAGTGACCGGAATCACGCGGATCATATTGCCACACAAGGCAAACGGCAGCATCATCG
>JBLMWN010000291.1:0-2981 GCA_050257255.1 Betaproteobacteria bacterium
TTCATACGTTATTTGTAACCAGTCAAACTGTCAGTTATTGTCTCACACGCTTCAGCAAGCGTGATATGTTCCCGACAATCTCATCAGGTTTTTCCGGTCTTTCGGTACTGAACGACCAGCCAATAGAAAAGAAAGTAAGAAAGGACCGCTGCGACCGTGCCGACAATCAGCGTCCCTGCCACATAGGACCAGAGATATGGCTTTAAGACAAGATAGGTGTTTTTAAAACTGAGTTGATCCCATGCAATACGGGGAACCGCCATATCGTCGCCGGTGATCTTGATGCCGAACCATACGCAAAATCCGTACAAGGGAACAATGGTCCATGGGTTATTAATGAACGATGCCGTGATGATCACCAGTTTGTTTAAGCGAAAGATCCATCCGACAACGAGACAGGTAATCATATGCAGCCCCACAGTCGGGCTGAACGCTATGAACACGCCGATGGCAAACGCGAGGGCGAGTTTATGCGGTGGATCATCCAGTTTTACCAGGGTGTGGATTCTGTCTCGGATATATTTGTTCATCGAACGAATGGAGCCGTGCAGCTGCTAGGATATAGTTTATGTCACAGGGATCTCCCCGGAAAGTGATTGTAGCCAGTCGGCTCCAGGGTTGCCTTCTTTTCACGGCCGTCCATGATCAGTATCTTCCGTGTCCGGGTAATTTCTCCGATCTCGGTCATCGGAATACGGAGCGACTTCAGCTTATTGATTTTGCCGGGAGGCGCCGTGAATAAAAGCTCATAGTCTTCTCCTCCTGAAAGGGCATAGTCGAGCGGCGCTTTCTTGAGACGATCAAGGGCCTTGCGGAGCGACAGAGATACGGGTATTTTCTGAGCAGCAATCAAAGCCCCCACCCCGCTCTGTTCGCAAATATGGGCGAGGTCTGACGAAAGGCCGTCACTGATATCGATCATGGAATGTGCACATCGGGATAATGCGATTTTTTGCCCCCATTCCACTCGAGGTACCGGCCGAAGATGTTTTTTCACGAGCCTCGCAACTTCGGATCTCGGATTTCGTATTCTCAACTTTTTATTCCGCAGTCTGCGTTCCGCATTCTGCAATTGCACGAGTTCCAGCCCTGCGGCCGAATCACCGAGCGTTCCCGTGACGAAAATGCGGTCTCCGGGCTGAGCCCCTGCCCGGCTCAGCACCCTTGTTCTCCCGGCTTCTCCGAGAAGAACAACGTTGATAATCATGCCGTGCGGGGAAGAACAGGTGTCTCCCCCCACGAGCATCGTGTGGTGAACACGGAGGAGAGCATTGCACCCGCGGTAAAATTCGGATATGTGCTCCACGGTCACAGCGGGGGGAATACCGAGCGAGGTCAGACAAAAATGGGGAAAACCGCCCATCGCGGCGATATCGCTCAGATTGGCTGCCGCGGCCTTCCAGCCGAGCGAATAAAAATCGGTATAGCCCAGATCGAAATGCACTCCTTCGATCAGCATATCGGTCGTCGCGAGCCAAGCCGCTGACGCGGATACCTTCAGCACCGCGGCATCATCGCCGATGCCGATCAGCACGGAAGACGACCTCCGAAAGGTTGACTTTCGGATTTTCTCGATCAGGCCGAACTCACCAAGGTCTGATAGCTTCATGAAAGATATTCTCGTGAATCTGCAACGAAGCCCGTTGCTTTAAAGAGTAACGGTAACGTCGCAACCGAACGACAAGCCCGAAAAACGGATCCGGCATCGTAACCGTTAAACGGCAAGCGGTCCTCTTCAGTGCGTGGCCCGCGATCTGCCGGGCAGTCTTTTATGAGCAATGCGGCGGGGAAGTTTTTTCCGGAGGGCGTTTGAAATAACCTCGTCCATGGTCTCCACAAAGATGAACTGCATGTCCTTCTTGACGTTCTTCGGGATGTCGTCGAGATCTTTTTCATTCTGCTTCGGGATGATCATCATCTTGATCCCTGCCCTCCTGGCTGCCAGCGTCTTTTCTTTCAGCCCGCCGATGGGGAGCACCCGTCCTCTGAGCGTCACCTCGCCCGTCATGGCAAGGTCTTTCCTCACGGGTTTGCTGGTGTAGACCGATGCCAGGGCCGTCGCCATCGTAACGCCCGCAGACGGTCCGTCCTTAGGAATCGCTCCGGCCGGGACATGGATATGCACATCCGTCTTGCTGAACGTCTCGGGACTGATGCCGAGTTCTCCTGCGCGCGAGCGGACATAGGTGAGCGCTGCATGCGCCGATTCTTTCATCACATCACCGAGGTGACCGGTGAGCGTCAGACTGCCTTTTCCGCGCATGGTAGTGGCTTCGATGTAAAGAACGTCGCCGCCGGTCTCGGTCCAGGCAAGTCCTGTTACGACGCCAATCTCGTCCTTTTCACGCTCCACTTCAGGCAGGTGCTTGGGTACTCCCAGATAGGTGTGCAGATTGATCGGGGTAATGGTGAACAACCCGGTCTCGCCTTCGGCGATCTTTCTCGCCACTTTGCGGCAGAGATGCCCGATTTCCCGTTCGAGATTTCTCACTCCCGCCTCGCGCGTATACTGCGAAATGACCTGCAGGACCGTTCTGTCGGGAATGCTGATGTTCTTTTCCGTGATGCCGTTCTCATTCAATTGACGCGGAATCAGATAGCTCTTGGCGATGCCCAGCTTCTCCTGCTCTGTGTAGCCGGACAGGTGGATGATCTCCATCCGGTCCTTTAGAGGCCCCGGGATGGGGTCTGTCATGTTTGCGGTGGTGATAAACATGACGCGCGATAAGTCGAAGGGCAGTCCTATGTAGTGGTCGCTGAATGAGTTGTTCTGTTCAGGGTCAAGCACTTCAAGCAGGGCCGCCGACGGGTCGCCGCGAAAGTCGGCGCCGATTTTGTCGATCTCATCGAGCATGAACACCGGATTGTTGTAGCCTGCCGTCTTGATGCCCTGAATGATCCTTCCCGGAAGCGCCCCGACATAGGTGCGCCGATGACCCCGGATCTCTGCCTCATCGCGCACGCCCCCGAGCGAAATACGC
>JBLMWN010000292.1:0-5986 GCA_050257255.1 Betaproteobacteria bacterium
TTTGCCTCCAATATTCCCACTTGCTTCTGTCAGCACAGAATCGGGATTCAAGACTAACAAGTTATTATCGAAACGCACTCTGGCATCTAATATTAGATGCCGGTTTATAATATTATATACAAGCATATAATATTAGATGCTTTCGAGACATATAGCATTACATGCTTTTTGGTTTTTTTTCTGTCGGAAAAGCATCTAATACTATATGCTTTTCCAGATTGGTCCCTTTGATCTTACCATACCGTATGAACCACAGCCTCACCTCCGGGTCCCATCTTCCCCTTGCCGCTTTGGCCTTTTCCCTCAGTGCGCTGTCGGAAAAATCGATCCGCACGGGCACAAGCGTGTTGTCGGGAATTTGCGGCGGAGTCCATGCTTTTTTCTCCACGATGATCTCAACGGTTTTTGCACGCGTGCAGGTTGCCCTGTCGTAGCGGTAGCGCACACAGACGAGCGCCTCGCCGTATTCCGCCGCTAGTTTTTTCGTCCCTTTCTGACCAGGCTTGAGCTTCAGCCGCGTTATCATTGCATCCCCCATTAAATCACGAATCTCATGGAAAGGCAACTTAATATATGCCTACTCGCTGTCTGTTTGTCCCGAAACGCCGGCCCCTCCTCCCCTGCCCCGGGCGCCTGAACCCCGCGCGTACTTCCTCACCACTGCCGTGACGACGCCGGTGATCCTGAGTTCGTGCTTCGGCTTGATGGGCTTGTACCGTGGATTTGCAGGCACAAGGTACACTGTGTCGCCGCTCTTCTTCAGGAACTTCATGGTCCACTCCCCATCGACCTCGGCAATCACGATATCGCCGTTTTTTGCGGTCTGCCCCCGGTCCACGATGACCAGGTCCCCGGGGAGAATTCCGGCGCCGGTCATGGAGTCGCCGGAGACTTTGAGCAGGAAGGAAGCGTCGGGGTTCTGGACGAGGAACTCATCGAGGGAGAGCGTGTCCCGCAGCTCTTCCTCGGCAGGGCTTGGCCATCCGGCTTCCACAAGGCCCGCCATCCTGTAAGCGCGGGAGGGGGAAGCAGAATCATATCTCCTGAAGCCGCTGGTATCGAGGCTGGCGAGGTCTTCAATGGAGTGAAATACTTTCAATTTGAAATTACTGGTGAACATGACACCATCGTTTCCCTGGAATCGGATTGTGCATGGGCCGTGAACGATAATCCTATTATAGGTGAACAAATGTTCACTTGTCAAGAAAACAAATGACCCTGATCGATGCGCAGTATATGAGCGCCCCGGCAGGAAGCAAGGTGACCGGTAATATCTTATTTTATAACGGGATTGACGGCGGTTACCCTTCTCCTTCTCCGGCGATTCCATGAAAGAATCACGTATAATTATCCCATGAGGCGGATTCTGCACCTGGATATGGACGCATTCTTCGCAGCCGTCGAACGGAAGCGGCGGCCCGAGCTTGTCGGCAAACCGGTGGTTGTCGGCGGCACGGGAGACCCGACAAAAAGAGGCGTGGTTTCCACCGCGTCCTACGAAGCAAGAAAATTCGGCATCCACTCCGCTATGCCGCTCCGGACCGCATACAAGCTCTGCCCCGAGGCGGTCTTCCTGCCCGTGGATTACGCAGAATACGCGCGTGTCTCGGAGCGGATCAAGAACATCCTGCGCATGTTCAGCCCGGTGATGGAAGACGTCGGGATCGACGAGGCTTTTCTGGACATTTCCCGGAGCGACAAAGCTCCCGAGGAGACAGCCCGGGAGATCAAGCAGAAGATCGGGGAGGAAACAGGGCTCACCTGTTCCATTGGAATCGCGCCAAACAAACTTCTCGCCAAGATAGCCTCGGACATGCAGAAACCCGACGGCCTCACCCTCATCGGCGAAGGCGACGTGGAAAACAGGATATGGCCGCTGCCGGTGCGAAAGCTCTACGGGGTAGGCCCCAAGACCGAGGCCCATCTTCACGGGCTTGGCGTCAAGACAATCGGGGAGCTTGCTGCGCTCCCGTTGGACCTGCTTCGCGTGCATTTCGGCGAGTCTTACGGACAGTACCTTTATGAATCATCGCGAGGCATCGATGAAAGTCCGTTGGTCACCTACTGGGAGCCCAAGTCAACAAGCAGGGAGACGACTTTTCAGGAGGATATAGCGGATTGGCAGGTTCTTGCGAAGACGCTGGTTGCCCTTGTGACAGACATAATTGAAGACATCAGGCAGCGGAAGTATCTGGCAGGACCATTACGGTCAAAATCCGGTTCAACAACTTCGAGACTCATACAAGGGCAAAGACCCTGGCTGCGCCGTCCGACGCCGAAAGGGATATCCGGAGAGCCGCCTTTGATTGTCTGAACCGATTTGAACTTACGAGGAAGGTGAGGCTCATAGGCGTGCGGCTGAGCGGCTTGGAAAAGCGGGAATCGCCCTCGTCATCAGAGAGAACGAGTGACGAACCCCCCCCTCTTCTTAGCCCTTGACTTCCTGCGTGCAGAGTGTGAACATATATACAGAAGTTCGGAAGTTTCTTGCAGGACAGAAGGCCGCGAAGACTCTCAGCTTCGCGGCCTTTTTATTGCGGCATTTCCGTACTCTTCAGTTTTACAGGAAGGAGGTGCAGCGTATGGCAACACGAGGAAAAGTCAAATGGTTCAATGAGTCCAAAGGATTCGGGTTCATTGCCAAAGAAGACGGCGGAGATGTCTTTGTGCACTACAGCGAAATTGAGAGCGAAGGCTACAAGACCCTCTCCGAGGGCGATGAAGTGACGTTCGAAGTCGTTGACAGCCCCAAGGGCCCTAAAGCAACGCATGTTATAAAAGTAGCGGCGTAACCACTTCCCACATCCGCCCAAAAAAATCGCAGGCCTGGAAAAACCGGGCCTGTTTTTTGCCCGGAGCGATAATTCCGAACGGTATCCTCCCTCCTTCATTCATTCAGATCCTGCCGAGAATGTATCTTCATTACAAGCAATGCCCGTCCTTTGCCGGACGGGCATCATCGACAGATCGCTATCTTCCTCTTCTTCCCGCAGACAGTTTTTCTTTGCATCCAGAGGAGAGCTCATCCTGGTGTTCCTTGAGGCACTGCAGAATCCTGCCCCCGCCTGGTGCAACAGTCTTTACAGAACTTCATAACGTCATCCTGGCAGGCTTCGTGAAACTCCCTGCCCGCTGTTTCATCTGTGCGATGTGCTCCTTGCAGGCGCCTGATAATTCGTTCTCATGTTCTTTCAGGCACCGTGCCATACTGCCGCTACCAGGCTGAACATCTTTACAAAATTTTGCCGCGTCTTCAGCGTAGGGACCCGGTCCTTGGGCAAAAACCTTCGTTGTCGCCCAAAGACCCAGACCCATTACCACGACAGATGTGACGATCCATTCGATTCGTTTGTTCCGTACCGCTTCTACCTTTTCCATTGTTTGATCTCCTTTCAGATGAATTAACGCACTTGCAATTTCATTGGCCTTTGCCTATTTACGGCTGGAAACATCACATGATGAGACACAATGAGCCAGAATAGGCTTAACCCGGACTATGACCTATATCATACTTGATTTGTTTTTTTTTCTGTAGAGTAAGGCTGTTTTGTAAAATGAACCCCGCACAGGCTTGAGAGAGCTATACTTAATTTTATTAATGACTGTGCTGCTAACGATGCAATCGGATGCTTTGAAGTGAATCGTTCTGCACATTCGTGCTTAATGATACATTATCATCCTAAAAACGGCATTTGACACTGATCAAATCGGATTAAAGGCGGATAAGGGCGGATTTTTTCTTGATAAATAGCTCACCCAGAAGGTGAACTGAAGGCTCTGCAATCGACTTCATCCTATTTTATCATATGTTAATCCGTTTCTTCCGTGTCCAAATGCTTTTTCCAGGATTATTTATTAAGATCATCTCAGCAAAAGGAGGAAACAGGGCATGAAGCACCTCAGGATTTCAGTTGTACTCGGGATTGTTCTGCTCTTCGGCGCAACTGCATCGGCGGCTCCGAAACAGAGCGCTTGCGTCGAGTGTCACAAGAAGGTGACGCCCGGCGTAGTTCAGCAGCATTTTGAAGGAAAGATGGGTAAGAAGGGGATTGACTGTTCGGCATGTCATGGCTCGGCCCATATGAAGATGGACGACGCCAAGCTCGCAAAGATGCCGACACCGGAAACGTGCGCGGGCTGCCATAAGAAGCAGGCGGACCAGTTCGCGTCCGGTAAGCACAACCTTGCCTGGGTGGCTTCAAGTTCCATGCCCATGATGGGACACCAGCCGATGAGTGTAGCCGGTGAGGGATACAAGGGCTGTTCAAGCTGCCACAAGATCGGTGCCAAGTCGGATGCGGAAAAAATCCAGATGCGCTACGGTAATGCCCAGTGCGATTCGTGCCACACCAGACACTCTTTCAAGAAATCGGAAGCCCAGGACCCGCGTGCATGCCAAACCTGCCACATGGGCTTCGACCATCCGCAGTGGGAGATGTGGTCAACATCCAAGCACGGCACCATCTGGCAGATCGAGGGTAGAGGCAGTAAGCGGGCGCCTACGTGCCAGACCTGCCACATGAGCGGCGGCGATCACAACGTCATAACGTCATGGGGCTTTTTAGCTCTCCGGCTGCCCGAAGATGATAAGGAGTGGATGAACGACCGGGTGACGATCCTGCAGGCCCTGGGCGTGCTCGACGAAAAGGGTAATCCGACGGCCCGGCTCGATCTCGTTAAGGCCGGCAGGGTGGCTCGGCTCACGAAAGAGGAGTTTCAGAAGGAACGCGACAAGATGACCGCAATTTGCGCCAAATGCCACGGCGCTTCCTATGCCAAGGGGCAGCTCGATGCTGCGGACCTGGTCGTGAAGGACATGGACAAGATCATGGCCGAGGCAATTCGCGTGGTGCAGGGGTTGTACAAGGACGGCATTCTCAAGAAACCTGCGGACTGGGCCATGGCGCCCGATCTCCTTCAATTCTATGAGGCCAAGAGCAGCGTGGAGCAGGATCTGTTCGTCATGTTTCTCGAATATCGAATGCGTACATTCGAGGGAGCTTTCCACATGAACCCGGATTACATGCACTGGTACGGATGGGCGCCCATGAAGGAAACTCTTCACAAGATCAAGGAGGAATCAACGAAGCTCCGGGCGGAGAAGACCGTTGCAGCGGCGCCTTAGTCGCCGTTTTCGAGAACAGTATTTTATCAGGGGAGGCACGACTCGTTCCTCCCTTTTTTATGGTTCGGCATGAGACACGGCGTACTCAAATAGTCTGGAGTTGTGGTATATTTTTATAAAAACACATAGCTTCATCGCAAGGAGTGTCCCATGCACAAGATACAAGGAACGAGGGCTTTCATACTGTTCATCGCACTTTTTTCCTATTCCACCGGAACGGAGGCTGCCGATATGAGCACACTCAATATCTCGAGCCCGGCATTCAAACATCGTGAACATATTCCCGCAAAGTACACCTGTGACGGCGCCGACGTAAACCCTGCTCTCATGATCGGGAACGTTCCACCCGGGGCAAAGTCATTGGCCTTGATCGTCGACGACCCGGACGCTCCGAGAGGCACCTGGGTGCACTGGGTGGTCTGGAACATCAGTCCCGATACGAAAGAGATCAAAGAAAATTCGATCCCGCAAGGCGCATCGCAGGGCATGAATGACTTCAGGAAGCTCGGTTACGGGGGTCCCTGCCCGCCGTCGGGAACGCACCGGTACTTCTTCAAGCTCTATGCGCTCGATACTATGCTGAGCCTCGCTACCAACACCACAAAAGCAGCTCTTGAGCGTGCGATGCATGGGCACATTCTTGCGCAGGGTGAGCTCATAGGATTGTATATGCGGAAATAAATAAACTTTGTGCAACAGCTTGCATCTTCCTGCCTGCATATTGCCTCTCTGCACAATGTGATCTTTAATTCAAGAACCATGCCACCCAAAAAAATTGTTCTTGAAATATATTATCCGTTGGCGGCGCACGATCACAATTAACAAATTTCGTAAAGTCCTGCCTTTAGCACTCGCGTCTCG
>JBLMWN010000293.1:0-3238 GCA_050257255.1 Betaproteobacteria bacterium
CTGATCCTGCACGTGGAACACGCCCTGGAGAACAGGAGGCTTTCCTCGGAGATCAACCGACTGAAGGGGTTATTGTCGGAGCGGTATGATTTTCAGAACATCGTGGCGCGGAGTGAAGCCATGCAGAGGGTGCTTGAGGCGGTGTCCCGTATCGCAAAAACGGAATCGACGGTATATGTCCGCGGTGAAAGCGGCACGGGCAAGGAACTGATCGCGCGGGCCATCCACCTTGCGAGCAACAGAAAAGACAAACCTTTCGTAGCCATCAACTGCGCCGCCCTTCCCGAAACGCTGCTCGAGAGTGAGCTTTTCGGCCACGAGAAGGGTGCATTTACCGGAGCTGTTAAAAGTTCCAAGGGCCTCTTTGCCCAGGCGCATGAGGGCACGATATTTCTGGACGAAATCGGCGATATGCCGCTCTCCATCCAGGCCAAGTTTCTTCGTGTCCTCCAGGAGCGCCAATTCTATCCCGTGGGGAGCGAACAGCCCCTTGACGTGGATGTCCGGGTTATCGTCGCCACCAACAAAAATCTGGAAGATCAAGTCAAGCAGGGATTGTTCCGAGAGGACCTCTATTACCGTATCCACGTCATACCTGTTGTGCTGCCTCCTCTCCGGGAGCGGAGGGAGGACATCCCTGTGCTGGCGGACCACTTCCTGAAAAAATTTTGCGGGCAGATGAACAAGAAGATAAAAGGCCTCACGCCTCTGGCGATGCAGCGGCTGATGCTCCACAACTGGCCCGGGAACGTACGGGAGCTGGAAAATACGATTGAGTACGCCGCGGCAATGGCAAGTCACGATGTTATTGCCGAGGACCTCATTCTTCCGACAAAAGGCGAGTCAAACGAAATGGTCAAGCCGCTAAAAGAAGCCCGTGAGGTGTTCGAAAAAAGCTATCTCATCAGGCTTCTTGAACTCACCCAAGGGAACGTGAGCAGCGCCGCAACCCTTGCGGGAAAATATCGCGCTGACCTCTATAATCTTCTGAAAAAGTACGAAATCAATCCCTCGGATTTTAAAAAAGAGTAAGGCAAACATCGAGTTTGCCGGTTCCCTGTTTTTCCGCCGTTTTCTGACGCATCCTGCTTGGCTGCGGCAAGCGCCGTGCACAAAAAGGACTCACTCCTCCGCCAAGTGTATGTAATTTCATACAGAGCATAACTGCTGGATTTCTCGCTTGATATGTTCACTCTTCTCTTATGATTCCGGGATTGCTGTAGGCGAATCCATACACTTTGGCATTGCCGCGGTTAGAAGTCAACAAGCCCGCACAATAAAAATAAGTCATATAAATCAATAAGATAACTCACAAGAGTGCTTGAGAGGAATTTTTGGCATTTGATTTGCTTTTATCAGTTAATAAAGAAGAGTCGAAGAAAGCTTAAGGTGTTTCATGCTTTTTTATGGTTCGGCGAGGCAAAAGAGAAAAAAATCAATAGCGATCAATCCTAATCCAAACTTTCAAAAGAAATCGAACATTGCGTAGCATTCTGTTGTATATCTAATAAATCTTAGATGAAAGCATGATCGTGACCGAGTGCTTTAAACGCGCGGTTCATCAAGGGATCACGAAAACGACGTACCAGAAAAAAAATGGATGTACCGGACCTTGAGTTTCTGGGGGTGCGCTGATGTGCTCACGATGCATGAGGATTCCTGTAAAAACAGCTTGCACGCAGTCCATCCAGTATCCTGTCGGTAACGATGAGACAAGTTCTGATGCAGGCTCGGGAGAAACCTTCAATAAACTCAGAAAAAACAGCGACGAATTTTCAGAGGCAGTGACTATCCAACAAGAGGAGGTGCATCATGCCGAAAGTCGTTAACAAAGTATTGGTTCTGCTGCCCGTCATCCTGCTGTGTGTGGTTGTCTTCGAAGGGACATCCGAGGCTTCGCTGCAGGAAGGCATAAAACCGAGGCCCGCACACACGCAGAAATTCTCACGGGAACGCAGCGATAGAGCCAAGATTATCAGTATCCTCGAAAGCAGGATCGGAAGTCACCGGCTGCCGGAACAGGCGAAAGAAAAACTCGCGACCATGCATGATGAAGAGCTTAGGCTCGTCGCAGCGCTTTGCGATCGGATAGGGACGGCAAACGATCAGGCAAATGACCGGGCAAGCACGGATATTGCGCTCTTACTCGCCGCCGTATTGATCGTCCTGTCCTGAGGGCGGGTTAGATCACGGCCATTGAAGGGGCAGGTGTCGAGGAAAGGAGTAGTCATGAAAAAAAATGCAGCCACTATAATATATCATCTTTCCGTCGTTCTCCTGAGCGCCGCGCTGGCGCTCTCACTCCCCGATATTACCAAATATTTTGCCCGGAAGATTCTGCTTTACTGGTCATTCATTGAGAACCAGGAGCTCTTCCTGGTAGCGACGGAAATCACGGCTGCGGTCATGCTGATCATTTTCATCAACGCCATTGTCAGAAGCTGGGGTGTCAAGAAGCGTTCGCGGATGGCAAAGATTGCCGGCTTGGTACGCGTTGCCCACGCCAAGGCGTTCATGGCGAGGCGGTGGTTGAAGAAGATGAAGGAAGAGCAGGGATCCGGCAGGTCCGTTATGCTTATCAGTTCTACAGGCTTTCGGACTTTTGCCGATCCCGCAGGAGACATGCACAAGGTCCTGCAAGATTGTCGTGAAGCGAAGATAATGCTCCTGGACCCGCTGAAGGAAGGCGTGACCGCCCGCGCGAACAGCCTTGCCGATCCCGATATCACGCCGGAAAGTTTTCGGGATCAGATCATACGAAGCATCGATTTTCTCAAAGTACTCAAAAGGCATCAGAAGAATATACGGCTCAAGCTCTACCGAGAAGTGCCGCTCCTCAAATTGGCCATTCTCGGCGATTACCTCTGTCTTAAGCATTATCACACAGGACTTAATGTACGGAAGATGCCGGAATACGTGTTCAAGCACAACAAGGATGGCAATCTCTTTAGCCTCTTTTACCAGTATTTTGTCACCCGGTGGCTCGACCCGGCCATTCCGGAATACGATCTTGATACGGACGAACTCATATATCGCGATAAGGCCGGTAATGAAGTGAGGCGGGAACAGTTCAACGAGGTCGTGATGGAGTACTAATGTTGTGATAGCCGGGAATGACCCGGCTTACCGGCAGCGCATTGATGTTGAAAACAGCGACCGTTCCGGTGGTGCTGTAGGGCAATTCTATGATAAAGGTGCAATGATTCACGGGTCCCTCAACCCCCAGGGCATTCTGGCA
>JBLMWN010000294.1:0-2901 GCA_050257255.1 Betaproteobacteria bacterium
TTTCGGCATCCTACGCGCTGTCTTGAGGGGATTCCTGATCCCGGAGTTTCATTCATGTACAAAATTGTTTTCCTGTCACTCGCGTTAATGTCGGCGGCCGGTACGTCATTTGGTCACGAAACGACGGCTTCTCGGGCGGACGTTGCCCTCGAAGAAAAACTGGGCCAATATATAGCTGCCGACGCTGCGTTCGTCGACGAAAACGGCAGGCACGTTGTTCTCAAGAACGTCATCGACAAACCCACGATCGTCGCTCCGGTCTACCTGGGCTGCATGCACGAGTGTCCCCTGCTTCTGACCGGTCTGGCGCAGGTACTGGGTAAGATCGACCTTGCCAAACCCGGTAGGGATTATCAGGTGATTTCCCTCAGCTTCGATGAGAACGATACGCCGCAGATCGCCCGTGACAAGAAGGCCAATTATATAAAGGCCGTCGGCACGCCCTTCCCCGAAGACGCGTGGAAGTTCCTCACCGGCGACAAGGCGAACATCCGCAAGTTCACCGACTCGATCGGTTTTAAATTCCAGCGCGACAGCGAACATGATTTTTCGCACCCTGTAACGCTCGTCGTCATCGCGCCCGGAGGAAAGATCGTGCGCTACATTGAAGGCGTCACATTTCTGCCGTTTGAAGTCACCATGGCGCTTACCGAGGCCTCCCAGGGCAGGGTCGGCTCCACGACGCGCAAGGTCCTGATGTACTGTTTCAGCTACGACCCGCTCAAGAAGTCCTACGTGTTCAATATCCTGAAAGTGACCGCAACCGTCATGGTGCTGTTCGTCGGATCGTTCTTGGCGTGGCTTTTGATCACTGGCAAGAGAAAAGAGCAAGCCACAAGATGATCTTGCCACAGAGATCACAGAGGACACAGAGGAAAACGGGCGACCCCTGACGGAAGCGATCATTTCCTGTGCCATCGAAGTTCATCGTATCCTTGGCCCGGGACTATTAGAATCGATTTATGAGGAAGCACTTTGTCATGAATTCATCATCCGAAACATCTCCTTCGAACGACAGAAAGAGATAGACGTGGTTTACAAGAACAAGGTCATTAAAGGTCAGAGGCTTGATCTTGTTGTCGAAAACCAAGCAGTTGTTGAAATAAAGGCGGTAAAGGTAATGCCTGATGTTTTTACTGCACAGGTATTGTCATATTTGAAAAGCACCGGATTGAAACGAGCACTATTGATTAACTTCGGAGCACAGAAACTCGTATCTGGCATCAAAAGACTTTCTCTGTGATCTCCTTTTCCTCTGTGGCGAAAGGTGTTTCCCGGCATGGAACCAAGCTTCTATCACGCAAAGACAAAATACCCCGGCATCTTCGGCTGGCTGTTCACGACCGACCACAAGCGGATCGGCCTTCTCTACCTGATCTCGACGCTCTCCTTCTTCTTCGTCGGCGTGAGCCTCGGTCTCACCATGCGGCTCGAGCTCATCCGGTCCGGCATGCATATCATCTCGGCACAGACCTACAACGCCATCTTCACCCTCCACGGGGTGATCATGATCTTTCTCTTCATCATCCCGGGCATCCCGTCGTCGCTCGGCAACTTCATCATGCCGCTCCAAATCGGTGCACGGGATGTTGCCTTTCCCAAGATCAACATCCTCTCCTGGTGGCTCTTCATCCTCGGCGGCGCGATTGCCGTGACCTCACTTTTTACCGGGGGCGGACCTCCGGATACGGGCTGGACCTTCTACGTGCCCTACAGCATCCGCACGGGCACGAATGTTTCGCTCGCGGTCTTCGGTGTCTTTCTCATCGGGCTTTCCTCCACGCTCACGGGAATGAACTTCCTTACGACGATCCACCGGCTCAGGGCAACCGGCATGACGTGGAAGCGAATGTCTCTGTTCACCTGGGCGATCTATGCAACGTCTTGGGTCCAGCTTCTCGCCACTCCTGTCATCGCCATCACGCTTTTACTCATTATCCTTGAACGATTCTTCGGCGTTGGGTTCTTCGACCCGGCTAAGGGCGGCGATCCCATCCTCTTCGAGCATATGTTCTGGATCTACTCGCACCCGGCGGTCTACATCATGATCATTCCCGCCATGGGCGTGGTCTCCGACATCATCCCGGTATTCGCACGCAGGAACATCTTCGGATACACGGCGATCGCCGCATCGAGCCTCGCCATCGCCTTCGTGGGCTACCTCGTCTGGGGCCACCATATGTTCACGAGCGGCATGAGCGACACGGCGCGGATTATTTTTTCCTTTCTTACTTTTCTCGTGGCCGTCCCGAGCGGCATCAAGGTCTTTAACTGGATCGCGAGCCTTTACAAGGGCTCGATCAAAAACGATGCGCCGCTGCTCTATACGCTTGGTTTCATCTTCCTTTTCTCCATCGGCGGGCTGACCGGGCTCGTGCAGGGTGCTCTTGCGACGAACCTGCATGTCCACGGCACCTACTTCATCGTTGGCCATTTTCACTACGTGATGTTCGGCGGGGCGGCCATGGGATTCTTCGCTGGGCTCCACTACTGGTTTCCCAAAATGTTCGGCAGGATGTACGAAGAGCATCTGGCAAAGCTGGCGTGGGTCTTCCTTTTCATCGGGTTCAACATGCTCTACTTCTCCATGTTCGTTCTCGGCTGGGAAGGGATGCCGCGGCGGTATTACGATTACCTCCCGCAGTTCAACGCTCCGAACCTGGTCTCGACCATCGGGTCGTGGATCCTCGCCGTGGGTCTGTTCATCATGTTCTACAATCTGATCAGGTCGCTCTGGGCGGGTGGGAAGGCGTCGGACAATCCCTGGGGAGGCGCCACACTCGAGTGGCTAACGGCCTCACCGCCGCCGGCGGAGAACTTTGAGAGGATCCCCGAAGTCACAAAAGGACCGTATCAGTATCGATGAAAGAAAGTCCAAATAACAAAGCCCAAAGTTCAAAT
>JBLMWN010000295.1:0-5854 GCA_050257255.1 Betaproteobacteria bacterium
TGTATCTTCGGAAAATAACGAAATGCATTTTACGACGAAGATTGGCTCCGGCCCGGGAAAACAGAGCCAGCTCGAAGACGCCTGGAGAAACGGCATTCCCGTAGACGGTACGGTGGTGAAGGAAATGAAGGGCGGGTTCGAGATCAAGGTCGCGGGCAGCATACGCGCCTTCTGCCCGTTTTCTCAGATGGGGATCAGGAGAGAAGAACAGCAGGCCGACTTCATTGGCCGGTCCCTGTCCTTCAAGATCATCGAATACGGCGAGGGCGGACGGAACATTGTTGTCTCCCGGAAGCCGATTCTCGAAAACGAGAAGCAGGCAAAGATGGCGGTACTGAAGGAGACGCTGCAAGAGGGCGCCAAGGTGAAAGGGACCGTAATCTCCATCCAGAAATTCGGCGCCTTTGTGGATGTGGGCGGCATCGAGGGCCTGCTGCCGGTCTCCGAAATCGCCTGGACCAGGACCGAGAAGGTGAGCGACATCCTGTCGGTGGGCCAGACCGTCGAGGTGATCATCAAGAAACTGGATTGGGAAAACCAGCGGTTCTCCTTCAGTCTGAAAGACGCTATGCCCGATCCCTGGGAGCAGGTCGTGGATGCCTTTCCCCTCGGTTCCTATCACACAGGCACGATTTCACGCCTCGCGCCCTTCGGTGCTTTCGTTACCCTGAAGGCGGGCGTGGACGGGTTGATCCACATCTCAAAACTCGGCGCTGGCAGACGGATCAATCATCCGCGCGAAGTGGTCAAAGAAGGGCAGACCGTCGAGGTGAAGATAGAAGCCGTGGACAAGGGACAGAGAAAGCTCTCGCTCTCCCTGGCAGAGATCAGCCGTGAGGAAGAAGAAGCGGCTGCGACACTGCGGCAGTATAAACAGCAGGCGTCGAGTGAGCCCCAGAACATGGGAACGCTGGGTGAACTGCTGAAGGCGAAGATGGAGAAAGAAGAGAAGAAGTAGTTGAGATCGGGGCGGGCACGGCTCAAAAAAGACCAGCCTCCTGACTTCGACACTTGAACCCGGTACTATCCTTATTATGTGTGATTTCTGCACAAAACACGGTGAAGGGAAGATCTGGTATAAGAACGCCGCAAATTATGCCAATGATCTCCTGTCCGATCTCAAGCGTCGAAAGTACATCGAGAGCTTCCTGACATCTGCGTTCAAAGACGGCTTCGAGACCCTGGGAAGGATCGAGGCGATCTACAGGAAAAAAGGCAAGCTGCCGCACGCGGTCACAACTGCCATGATCGCCAAGGCAAAGGCAGAGCATTTCGGCCAGGTGCTTCCCATTGAGGAGATCAGCGACGTAGTAAAGAAGGCAAGGACTGTGGTGCGCATGTCCTGCGCCTGCCGCTGGAACATCGGAAAAAAGGAAGAGCGCTGCTGCTACGCAATCAGCTACGGCCCCGAGGCCTGGTACCGGAGCATCGACATGTCTTACTTCGGCGAGACTCGCGATGAAGGCCTCGAATCCATCAGCACGGACTCCGCCATAACTCAGATGATGGAAATGGAATCGCAGGGCTCGGTCCATACCATCTGGACGATGATGACCCCGTTCATCGGAGCGATCTGCAACTGCTCTCCCGGGGAATGCCTTGCCATGCGGACCCTGTCCCGGACCAGGGTCGAGACCATGGAACGGGCGGAATATGTGGCCAGGGTCGATGAAGCGCTCTGCAGCGGGTGCGGGCTTTGCGATGCGCAGTGTCATTTCAAGGCCATCGATTGCGTTCCTGAAAGCGGCAGATCCCTCGCCCGGATTGATCCGCACAAATGTTTCGGCTGCGGCCTCTGCCGCAGGTCGTGCAGCACGCGAGCGATTTCGCTGGTGTTGCGAAGGAATGAATCGTTCCGGTCTTTGCCGACCGCTGCGCCCCTGTGAGAGACCGGGGGAAATATCCTCCCGCCGAGCCCACCTAAGGTTGATTGCCGAAGCTTGTCCTTCCAGGCATGAAGGGCATGGAGTTCTTCCGAGACCCGGTAAATGGGATTGCCAACGCGGACAGAAGGTTCATTCCGGCATTACTCTGGAGAAGCATTATGCTCCAACGATCCAACCCGGTCAGAAGTAAACATGGTTTACGCAGTCTGCTGATCTGCCTGCTGTTGCTGTTCCCCTGGCCCGCCTATCCCGCTGACGAGGCTTCTTCAACGGAGGGCGTCCTCTTCCTTCCGCCTGGGGACCTCTATCCGTCCTATATTGCTGATCCCCACCGCGTCGGGTTCGGCGTCCAGTGGCTGGGCTTCACAGATACCGGAATCCCCGATTCAGGCAGTCATCGAGTGGCATTGCGGGCGGGAGGACGATTCGGCATCATCCGTGCGGGTTCGTACGGAACAGGCGGTGCGGAATGGCAGCTGAACGTCGAGGGCGGGTTCAATGCAGAGTTCGACGTAGACCATTCGCTCGACAATATCGGCTGGGACGGACGGTATGGACTGGTCGTCACCACGGCCCGGTCCCGCTCGCTCGCGTTCAAGTTCGGCGTGCTCCACGTTTCGAGCCACGTGGGTGATGAATACATGGAGCGGACCGGACGCACGCGGATCGGGTACACGAGGCACGAACTGGCGGCAGGAGTCAGCCGGGCCATCGGTGAACAGTGGCGGACCTACGCAGAAGCGGGCTGGGGATACCAGTTCGGGAACGATGCTCTGATGAAGCCGGGCAGGGGCCAGGCAGGGCTGGAATATGAATCCTGCCGGGGTACTCAAGAAGACTGCATTGGCTGGTATGGCGCATTGGATCTATCCAGCATGGAAGAGCGGAACTGGCGACTCGACACAGCCCTGCAAGCGGGACTCGTTGCACGGAAAGGCGAGCGGACCTGGCGAATCGGCATCGAATGGTATCATGGCCGTCCACCGATCGGCGAATTTTTCCAGTATACGGAAAGCTACATCAGCCTGGGGATATGGCTCGACGTCTAGGATGATGTCCGTCTCATCGTCAATTCCAGGCCCCTTTTTGTCTCCTCACCCTGAATGAATAAACGCTCTATCAAGAACAAAGAGCTCTGGACCGTTTTTAAATTGCACTTTGAACTGATTTAATTCACATGCCCGGCGTCACCTGATCCCCAGGTCGGTCGAGCTCACAAGGCCGATGCGACGTCCTCCGCTCCATGCGCTCTGTTCGTCGAGCCCTGGCAGTCTTACCACGTTCAGAGACCCCCCGGTTCGGTCGTCATGCCTATCGGCAAGCTTCCATGCCCTCTTATAAAGGTTTCGCGGCTGCTTGATGACGACCCGGAAATTACCGTCATTAAGATACACGGGCATGAACACGCCCGCCTCTCGTGCGAGGATGTCGGCTTGCACAAGCGCCCACTCGCTCCCCGTCGTGAAACCGACGCTCTTTCCAACGGGGAACCCGGCCGCAAAACCAACGACCAGCAAAACGAGCGCAGTCACTATCCACAATGTTGTCTTCATAGTTCCCTCCCTCCTGCTCAGCCTGCATGGTTAAAAACTTTCTCTCAGAGAACAGCGTGAGCAGAAACTTTGATACAACTACGTCCTATGATGTTATACAACTAACGTTGCAAGAGCCTTGCCAGCAACACGTTGGTACAAAAAATTAAATTTTTAAAATAGTTGTGATGCTTATAGTGCTCATAGTGGTTCCTTTTGAACCAGTTGTTTTTTGTCGTCATCGTCATTTTCCCACATGGATTGGTCAATAGACCGGTTCGGGTCATCGCTGCACCACGATCAGATGGTCCAGTTCGTGCGAAGCGGCAAGCAGAACATACCTCGAAGAGAGCATGGCTCCGGCACGTCGTACAAAATGGGACTGAAGCTGGTGCTGTCGCTCAGCAGAATGGAATTTCTAAGGACCGATCAATACAGATTGACTCTGACCCGAAGTTCTGATACGCTCATGTCTATGACAAACTTCGTGGGCGATAAATTCCTGCGGGTTTCTTATACGTTGGCCTCGTGTCTTCTCTCTCTCGGACTGGTGCTCGTTTCCGGCGCGTTCAGTGCGGAAGAACAGCCAATCGCTTCCCCTCTGCAGCATATCCATGCTTTCAGGCCGGGAGAAACACTGACGTACGATATCAGCTGGTCGAACATCGTCACGGCAGGGGTTGCGGTCATGGAGGTCAAACAGGAGACAACACCGGACGGCAGGGAGGTCCTGCGGTTCATTGTGTCGTCCCACAGCACGGGGATTGTGAACAAATTCTACTCGCTGGGCGATACGGTCCAGAGCGTCTTTGACCCGCAGAGCATGCAGAGCCTCTCGTTCAGCCTCAGGGAGAGCCACGGCAAGAAAACGAGGCGCCGCGAGCTGGTCTTCGACCATGCGCAAAGGACAGTCGTCAGCAGGCTGAACGACGACCCGCCGGAGACCCTGACCATTCCGGACCCGGTGCAGGATTCCTTGTCGGCGATCTACTATCTCCGGACAAGGGATGACTTCACCGCGAGCAAGCCTGTTACCATGAACGTTTTTGACAGCGACAAGAGCTGGTCCGTCGAAGTCCAGATCCTGGGCAGAAATAAGGTGAAAACGCCTGCCGGCGAGTTCACTACGATCAAGGTAAGGGCCTACAAGGGGCTCTTCATGAGCGAGGGGGAGATCTTCCTCTGGCTTACGGACGACAGCCGGAAGGTCCCGGTGCTCATAAAGAGCACGATCAAAATCGGCTCCCTCGTGTTCACCCTGACGGGCATGAAGCAGGGAGACGAAGCGCATTGATGGCATCTCTCTTCAGGCGCCTCAGACAGAATATCAGCAAAAAGATGTTCAAGTCCCTGGTGTATATCCTGGCATGTGCGGCGCTGCTGCTGGCCTCCTGTCCAGCGTACGCGGATACGGCGACCGCGCTGACCGAGGTCTATATTGATACCGGCGTGCCGGCGGAGGAGCAGCCTGCGCCAACAGGCCTGCACGGGATCCTTGGCGCAGGGCTGTTTAACGGCGAACGGATCATCGGCGATGCGCACCGCAGGAATGTCCTCCTCCCGATTGTTCTCATGGCCTACAAGGACTTGGCGTACTGGAGCATCGGCGGTGGCGGCGTGTGGCTGTACCATTCCGACGACCGATCGCTCAAGTTCGGGGCGGGCCTCAAGCTCCATCCGGGCTATAGACCGGACGACGACCCGGAGCTCAGCGGTATGGAGAAGCGCAAGTCCTCGATCGATGGCTACCTGAACGCCTTATGGCAAACTCCGGTCGTCAACATTGGCGTAACGTATTATCACGATGTCGGCAGGGTGAGCCGCGGCGACGCGGCGACGATCAGGATTTCTCATAATTTTCAGATCACCCCGGACCTCAGGTTGACGCCGAGCGCAGGCCTTGAATGGGAGTCGGCCAGGCTCGTGGACTACTACTACGGCGTAAGATTGTCCGAGGCCCTGCCGGACCGTCCCGCCTATACCGGTCATGAGACGGTGAATTACGGCGCCGGTATGACGGGCGCGTATCGAATAAGCCGGTCGTGGTGTTTTTTGGCCGGTCTCTACGCGACCCATTTGAGCGACGGCATCTCAGACAGCCCCATTGTGACACGGCGCCATGTAAAGGTGGCATACTTCGGCGCGGGCTGGATTTTCTAATGTGAATAAGCAAGAACGTATCCGTCCGGAATGGTCCCTGGGCAGTATTGATACAAAATCTTCCGAGGAGGCGGCTGTCCATGAAGAGGTTGTTCCACGCAATGAAGCAGGGCGCTGTTGCCGCGCTGATCTGCGCGCAGCTTGCCGCATGCAGTATTACGGTCCTGCCGAACAATGTCCCCCCGATTACGGGATTTGATGCAGTGTCCCTGAAGGAAGTTTCCTGCATCATTACGAATGCTGAAAAGGATTCGTCGGAGTATGTGGTCCTGAACG
>JBLMWN010000296.1:0-5534 GCA_050257255.1 Betaproteobacteria bacterium
CATCGCAATTCCTAATCCGTTATTTGATTCGGTGTTGACAGGCACGCGCTATCGTAGTATAAAAAACTATGGAAACAAGCCGTAGGAAATTCATCAAAAAGTCGTTCTACGGCATGCTTGCACTGCTTGGGCTCGGCTTCCTGATACCCGGTATAGAGGTGTTTTCCCCCGTCAGCGACCGGAAGAAGGAGTTGGCCTTTTTCCCGCTTATCGCCGAGGATGAAATCCCGCGTGTCGGTGTAAAAAAGGCCGAAGTGGTCTTCACGGTCTCGGGAAAGGAAAGGAAGACCCGGGTTTTCATTGTATCGGCTCCCGATGGGCCGGCAGTGTTTTCCGCGACCTGTTCCCACCTCGGATGCCTCGTCAATTACCACAAGGAGAAGCGCGTGTTCATCTGCCCCTGCCACGGCGGGAGATACGACCTTGCCGGGAAAAACATTGCCGGCCCGCCTCCCGCGCCGCTCACGCGGTTCCCGATCAAGAAACAGGGTGGAATGATCCTGGTGGGGATCAAGGTATGATCAGCATCCGTACAGGCATGAGCCTGCGCTCGCGAAGGCTGGGCAAAGGGATTTTCGGGTGAGCATCCTCGATTACATCAATACGCGATTTGGTTTCACCAGCAGGCACCGGAGGGTGATGGACAAGCCGGTGCCGGGGTGGATCAACTACTTCTATTGCTTCGGCGGAATTACCTTCACGCTCTTCTTGGCCCAGGTGCTGACCGGACTGCTCCTTTCGGTGCACTATACGCCATCGGAAACCGAGGCATACCGGAGCATCCAGCGGCTCTCGCAGGTCGTGCCGCTGGGCAGACTTCTCCGATCGACTCACCACTGGGCTGCGAACCTCATGGTCGTCATGGTCGTGCTGCACATGAGCAGGGTCTTCATTACGGGATCATACAAGAATCCCCGGGAGCTTAACTGGATTGCCGGTGTACTGCTGTTCATGATGACGCTGGCCTTCGGCTTCACCGGCTATCTCCTGCCATGGGACCAGAAAGCGTACTGGGCCACCGTGGTCGGGACGAATATGCTCGGATCGGTGCCGTTCATCGGCCCTGCTCTTGCAGCTTTGGTCCGTGGAGGAGCCGAAGTGACGGGACAGACGCTCCTTCGGTTTTACAGTATGCATGTCCTGTGGTTTCCGCTCTTTACCGCGCTCTTCCTGTGGGTCCATTTCCATATATTAAGAAGGATCGGGATATCCGGTGGAATGTAGCGAATGCGGAATAGAGAGTAAGGAGTAAGCACTCGAAACAGTCATATCCATTCACTGGTGAAATTGTAAGCTACATCGTAGCGCAGTGCTGTTTAAAAGAATGACGGACAGGAAAAGCGAAAATAAATTCTTTCCCTATTATTTCTTCGAGATAACGTTGGTGTCGCTGTTTACGGTCGAGGCGGTCTTGATCCTTGCTGTCGTGTTCCCGGCCGCAGTGGGCAGGGAGATAGACTTCTCCGCACAGTACAGCCCCCGGCCGGAATGGTATTTTTTGTCCCTCTACCAGCTCACGAAATATTTCCCCGGCAAATGGACGTTCGTGGGAGCTGTGCTGTTGCCGGGGCTGGCGTTCAGTAGCCTACTCCTCGCACCGTTCCTCGACAGCGGCAAAGCCACTGCGCTTCGCAAGCGGAAGGCTGCCGTAATCACGGGATTCGGCCTGCTTGTCGTAGTCATCGGCTTGACGATTGCATCCCTGCTCTGAGTCGCGGGGCACAGGTCAGGATACCGGGAACCGGATGCGAACGCAGCGGCCTCTTACGGGTGAGGGAATAAGCGGGTGATCGGTGAAGCAGCTCATATCCATAATCATTCCGAATTATAACGGCGGCCGGACGATCGGCAGATGTCTGGAATCGATCTACGGAGTCAGGGACGATGATGTCGAGGTTATTGTCGTCGACGACGGTTCACAGGACGGTTCCGTCGAGATCATCAAAAAGTATCAGTGCAAGCTCATTCGATTGGAGAAACACGCCGGCGCGTCAGCGGCAAGAAATGCGGGCGTTGCGGCGGCAACGGGAACCGTCCTGTTCTTCATCGATGCGGACTGTCTTATAAAGGAAGACACGCTGTCAATGATCCGGCAGTCTTTTTCCGAACACCCGGACGCGGTCCTCGGCGGCACCTACACCCCGGTCCCTGCTGATCCCGGATTTTTCAATCAGTTTCAATCCGTGTTCATTAATCATTCAGAGACAAACAGCACCAGCCCCGACTATATTGCAACTCATGCCATGATCGTACCTGCGGTCATGTTCAGGAAGGTGGGCGGATTTACCGAAAAATTTCTGCCCATACTCGAAGACGTCGAGTTCAGCCACCGGCTTCGCAAGGCAGGAGTGAGGCTCATCATCAACCCGGGCATTCAGGTGAGGCACATTTTCAACTTTTCCCTGATGAAATCGCTTCGCAATGCCGTCAGAAAAACCCGCTACTGGAGCGAATACTCGCTGGCGAACAAGGACATCTTCGTCAACTCGGGAACAGCATCGAGAGGCATAAAGATCAACGGCGGGTGCTGGCTGCTGTCGGTTCTATTGATGCTTTCTTCCATCGCATCGGGACAGAGCGCGCTTCTTGCTGCGTTGCCGATACTCTGGTTCGCCGGCATTGCCGCGAACGGGTTGCTGCTATCGGCGTTTTATCGAACAGGCGGAATCTGGTTCGCACTCGCGGCAGGGGCATATTATGTATGGGTATATCCCGCGGCCATATGGATCGGCGCGGGAAGGGGGATCTTTCAATACCTGATCAGGAACAGGAAGAGGCAGGATGGCGGCAGCCCACGCCAACCGGTCTTGCCGGGATCGAACAAGGGATAAAGCCATGTACTCGCCATTCAGGCACGTGCGCGACATACTGTGGAAGCGAAGGCCGATCCATCTCACCTTCTTCGTCACGAGACGGTGTAATTCCAAATGTCCCTACTGCTTTTACCTCAGGACGGACAATCCAACTCCTGATACGCGGCCCGAGCTGTCTCTGGAGGAGATCGAAAAGATTTCTTCTTCCCTTGGCAGTCTCCTTTGGCTTGCCTTCTCGGGCGGAGAGATCTTCCTGAGAGACGACCTCGTCGAGATCGCTCAAACCTTTTATCGAAACAACAAGCCATCGATCATGCTGTTCCCCACCAACGGGCTTCTCCCCGAGTTGATTCGTGACAGGATGGAGACGATCGTGCGCTCCTGTCATAACAGCGTTGTTGCCCTGAAGCTGTCCGTTGACGGCATCGGCCCGGCGCATGACGCTCTCCGCAAAACTCCGGGAAGCTTCGACAAGACCCTGCAGACATACCGAGCGGTTGCGGGGCTTATCGACCGGTATCCGAATTTTGAGCTGGGAGTGAACACGGTATTCTCCTCTGAAAATCAGGATGCCATGGATGAGATCATTGATTATGTCAGGGGCCTCGATCATATCAAGACGCACACGATCTCCCTGGTCAGGGGCAGTCTTCTTGACAAGCGGTACGCCGACGTAGATCATGTAAAATATTTTGGAGCCGTCCAAAAGCTCGAGGAGAACCTGAAAGGAGGAAAGGCCCGGGTGTATCGGTTCAGAGGCGGCCGCATCAAGGCGGCCCAGGACATTCTCCAGCGCCGTCTCATCCACCGAACGATGCGCGAGCGCACGAGGATCATTCCCTGTTACGCCGGAAGGCTCAATCTGGTGTTGACTGAAGCAGGGGATATCTTTCCCTGCGAACTATTCACTGAATCGCTGGGGAATGTACGGAATTACGAATACGATATGCGGAAAGTGGCCAGCTCGGAGAGTGCGCGAAGGGTGAAGGATTCGATACAGAGCAACAGGTGCTTCTGCACCCACGAATGTTATTTCATGACAAACATTCTGTTCAACCCCCGTATGTATCCCGCCTTGATGAAGGAATATCTGCAGCTCCGGCCGAAATGACGAGAAATTTAGCACACAGTCCTTAAGCAAAGAACAGCGATCTTTTTACCGTAAGATTACTTTGCGCCATGGTGGTTCAAAATTTCGGCCGATGATTCACGGGACTGTCGGGGAGAGGGTGGCTGGAGAGCGGTTATTCTATTCCGTACTCTTTCAATCGTTTCCAGAGAGTAACTCTGCTGATTCCAAGGTGCTTTGCGGTAAGCGTTCGATTGCCTTTATAAAGGGCGAGCGCCGATTGTAGCTTTTGCCGGCCGACGTCCTGTCCATTTTCCTCCGTCGTTTTTTTCTCGTCAAAGACGTAATCAGGCAGGTCTGTGATTTCGACGGTATCTCCCTTGCACGTGATTGCGCTGTGCTCTATGGCGTTGATCAGTTGTCTGACGTTTCCCGGCCATCCGTAGTTCGTTATGATCTCCATTGCCTCGGGGCTTATTCGCCGAATATCCTTGTTATTGATATGCGATATCTTTTTCAGGTAGTGGAAGGTGATGACAGGGATGTCTTCAGCCCGATTCCGTAATGGCGGCACCTTGATGAGAATTGAGTTAATACGATAGAGGAGATCTTCCCGGAATATGTCGGAATTGACGAGGGCGTTTAGATCTCTATTGGTCGCCGAGATGAGGCGGATGTTGACGGCGATCGGCTGGTGATCTCCGACGCGCTCCACAACTTTCTCTTCGAGGACACGCAACAGTTTCACCTGCATCATTTTCGGCATGTCGCCGATTTCATCAAGGAAGATGCTCCCGTCATGGGCGGCCTCGAACCTTCCCATCCGGTCGTTCACGGCGCCCGTGAAAGAGCCTTTCTTATGACCGAAGAGTTCGCTTTCGAGCAGATAGTCGTTGAGAGCCCCGCAGTTCATCGCGACAAAAGGCCCCTCCTTGCGCCTGCTGAGAGCATGGATCGCCTGGGCCACGAGATTCTTGCCGGTGCCGCTTTCACCGCAGATCAGGACGGGCGCTTCACTTACGGCTGCGTTCCGGATTTGTTCAAACAGGTTCTGCATGGGAGCGCTCTTCCCGAGCAGTCCCATGAACCAGTATTCCTTCCGTAATTCCAGCTTAAGCTCTTCGAGCTCCACCTCTTTCATGTAAAGCGACGTGATGTCCGTCATGGTTTCCACTGCCCCGATCATCTCGCCGTTTTCGTCATTCAGGACCGTTGCATTTTTTAAAAGGTAGACGGCCCTCCCGTCGCTGGAACGGATCCGGCATTTCTTATTTTGTATAACGCCCGTCTTAAATATGCTGCAACTTTTTCGTTTTCCTTCTTCGGTCAAAACAACGCATGTGTCGCTGTCGAGGATGGTGCACTGTTTTCCCTTCACTTCTTCTTTGCGATACCCGGTAATCTCCTCCGCAGCACGATTGAAAAACAGAATATTCCCGTCCTTGTCCACGATCATGAGTCCGTCTCGCATGGTCTCAAAGACGTTCATCAGAAAGTTGTGATCCCTGCAAAATTTTTCAATCATCAGATTACCCTTTTCTGTAATAAATTGAAACGCGTTAATTAGCAGGTTGTTAAGTGTTAATTGAACAAAATTAACATTAACTATCATTTTAACATATATTTGTCAACAGAAAATTATAATGATTTAT
>JBLMWN010000297.1:0-4793 GCA_050257255.1 Betaproteobacteria bacterium
CGATCATGAAGAAATATAAGCTCACCAACGATCCGGCGCTCGCCCTGCTCGCCAGGATCGTGAACGGCGCGGACACGGACAATTCGCTTTACCACCAGCCCGAAGGTCCCGGCATTGCGGCGATCGCCGAGGGATTTCGGCATATGAATTTCGCAGACGATCATGCGATCAATGCTGCAGAATGGATCGTCTATGATGCGCTCTATGCCTATTGCAAAGAGATGATCAAACGGGGAAAGCCTCATGGCGCATTCACGGCTTGACGTTGTTCTGTTCTTCAGCGCAAGAAGCGTGCGTCTCTTTGCCTACGGCGCGCTCTCGGTGGTCCTTGCCCTGTACCTCCACGAGGCAGGCCTGACCGGGGCGGAGATCGGCCTCCTCTTTACGCTTACCCTTGCCGGCGACGCGGGTATCTCGCTCTGGATCACGACCAGGGCTGACCGGATCGGCAGGAAACGGATGCTCCTTCTAGGCGCGGGACTCATGCTCCTGGCCGGAGTGGTGTTCAGCCTGACAGGAAATCCCGTTCTCCTCATGATTGCGGCCATTATCGGGGTTATAAGCCCGAGCGGCAATGAGATCGGCCCATTTCTCTCTCTCGAACAGGCCGCCCTTTCGCAGCTCCTTCCTTCGGAACAGCATACGAAGGCTTTTGCGTGGTACAACCTCGCCGGCTCGCTCGCGGCCGCGTCCGGCGCCCTTGCAGGCGGGTTCCTCTTCAAGTACCTGATGCATGCAGGCTTCTCGGAAATCGCTTCCTATCGAGCGGTCATCTTCGGATATGCCGCGTGTGGAATTATTCTCATCTTCATCTTTCTCAACCTGTCTCCATCAGTTGAGGCAGCGGCAACGGTTCCCTCGACGAGGCGCGTGCTCGGGCTCCATGATTCCAGGAGAGTTGTCATGAAGCTCTCAGGACTCTTTGCCCTCGACGCCTTTGCAGGCGGGTTCGTGATTCAGAGCATGGTTGCCTATTGGTTCCACATCAAGTTCGGCATTGACGCCGGGGTGCTTGGAAGTATTTTTTTCGGCGCAAATATCCTTGCCGGCGTCTCGGCCCTGCTTGCGGCTCGGATCGCTTTACGCATCGGGCTTATCAACACCATGGTCTTCACCCACATCCCATCGAACGTGCTGCTCTGCCTCGTGCCGCTCATGCCGAATCTATTTTTGGCCGTTGCCGTTCTTCTTCTCCGCTTCAGCATATCCCAAATGGACGTTCCCACGCGCCAATCCTACACCATGGCCGTGGTGGCGCCCGACGAGCGCGCCGCGGCATCGGGCGTCACGACCATTGCCCGTTCCGTTGGTGCTGCGATCTCACCGGCATTTAGCGGGGTCTTTCTTGCATATCCTGTTCTATTGAGCGTCCCTTTCTTTGCGGCCGGTGGCCTCAAGATCATCTACGACCTCCTGTTGTACAAAAGCTTCAGGAAGACAGAGGTAAAGTGATACCACGTCGGATTTTGGATTGCGGAATGCGGAATAAGTCAAGCGTCGCGCAGGGCGACAGTGTGAATTGCAGATACGAGGCGCAAGAAACAGGAGGTTCAGTTACAGGAGCGAACAGCAGAAAAAATAAATATATGGTGATAACAATTTTCTCTTGCCAAAACAGATAATTTATGGTACACTTTTGTTCGTATTTCTTGTTTGGCATCTGTGCCCGGTGTTGCATTGATAGTCGTTAGTGAGAATATCTCGTATCGACATGCTCACCAAATTAAACAGCATCAGAATCAAAGTCGCCGGCATGGTGCTCCTCCTGCTTATCATCTCCGCCCTCGCGTTCTACACCATCACCCTCACGATCATGAACCGTCATCTCCTCAATGAGGTCCTCAAAAGATCAGAAGCGCTTTCGAAAAGCACCGCGGCATCTGCGGGTTACAGCCTGCTTTCAAAGGATTTCCTCGGCCTTGACAACATGGTTTTCAGGGTGCGCGAGTCAAATCGCGATGTTGAGTCTGTAGCGATAGTGGGTCCCGATATGAAAATCCTCGCACACAGCGATATAGCCAAGGCCGGAAAGACACTGTCACCATCTCATGGGCGCTTACTCCAAGCAGACACTGATGGGACCATGATAACGGAATCAACGAGTCCGTCCATTGGAGGCTTTGAAATCGTAAGCCCCATTGTCTCCTTCAATAAACTGCAGGGTTCGGTTATTCTCAGCGTGAACAAATCGGCGCTGCAGGATGCCCAGCACGCGGCGCGAAAGAGGATCATGATATTCTTTGCGGTTATTCTCATGTTTGCCATTGCCGGCAGCATTGCCCTTTCGTCGTTTTTGACAAAGCCGATTCAAGAGCTTTCCGCAGGCGTGGATGACCTCAAAGAGGGGAAAAGGTATCGACGGCTCAAAATCTATTCACAAGACGAGTTCGGGAAATTAACTGCAAGCTTCAATGAAATGATGGGATTGATAGACGAACAGAGCAGCAAGCTCAACAAATACGCCAAAGATTTGGAGGACTCCTATGTTTCCACGGTGAGGGTGCTTGCCGCGGCAATTGACGCGAGGGATCCCTATACCCACGGGCATTCAACGAGAGTTTCCATGCTTTCTCTGCAACTCGGGAGAGAAGTCGGGCTAAACAATGCGGCGTTGGAGGAACTCGAGGTCGCATGCCTGTTTCATGATATCGGAAAGATCAAAACACCGGACTCAATCCTCCGCAAAAGAGACAAACTGAATGTATGGGAATTCAAGGAAATGATGCGCCATACCGAATACGGGGCAGACATTCTCAGTAAAGCGCCGTCGCTGCAAAAATATATACCTCCGGTCAGACATCACCACGAGTGGTTCAATGGCAAAGGTTATCCCGACGGTCTTAAGGGGAATGCCATTCCCCTGTTTGCCGCCATCATCGCCATAACCGATACCTATGATGCAATGACGTCGAACAGACCCTATCGGGGCGCCATTTCTGAACTGGAGACGCTTGAGGAGCTCATGAAGTGCGCCGGCAAACAATTTAATCCCGACCTCGTGAAGGTCTTCACAAGGATCATGGACAAGCGGATTGCCGAGGAAATGCAAGAGACGAGAGGGTAGACGAACATGCAGCACCGTTCCCGGAAAACAATAACTCTTCATGCGGTTTTGATACTCCTGGTGTTTTCTTCCTGTATGCCACAGAAGAACGCAGGAATTGACAAGACGCTGGTCGATAGAGGACGTATGGAAGTTGACCGGACACGTATGAAATCCGAACAGTATGTCGCCCAGGGTGATTATAAAAGTGCGTTGGAAGTCTATACCGACGCCTGCCGTAAAAATTCCGAGCATCAGTCGCTCCGCACGAACTACCACAAAACCATAGTGGATATTCACCGTTCCGCCGATGATGCTTTCAGCAGAGAGGATTTTGCCTCATCAGGACGGGCATATTATGTCTTGCTGAAAAACAATTCCTACTGCCAGGAGCTCTACCGGGAGCTGACGCCTGACAAGGGATTTCTCCATGCACGATTGGAGGATTGCAGCTCTCATCTTGCACAACGCGCACTGGCTGAATACAGAAAGGGTAATCTCGCCGAGGCGATTTCCATCTGGAAAAGCATCCTTGTATTCGATCCGAATAATACAGGCATTATGAAATCCATCGATACGGCCACTATCCAGCTGAAAAGTCTTCAGCAAAAAAAAGAATGAAAGATCCGAATCTTTTTTCTTCCAAAGGTTAACGTCTACTTGTTTATTGCCGCCCGCATCCTCTCCTGTTGCAAAGCCCCGTTGTTTGTGATACTGTAAGCCTTCTTTTTCAGAAACCAAGACCATGGGTTCCCATTTTCGCGGGAACAACGAAAGAACATGGAACTCGTTCTCGCCACGCGAAACAAAAAGAAGATCGAAGAGATCAAGCGGATCACCGCCGGCCTTTCCATTACTGTACTTTCCCTTGATGACTTCCCTCGCTGCCCCGAAACGGTGGAAGACAGTGACACCTTCGAAGGGAATGCGACCAAAAAGGCGGTCGAGGTCTGCCGATGCACGGGCGAACCTGCCCTTGCCGACGACTCGGGGCTCGAAGTCGATGCCCTTGGAGGGGCTCCCGGAGTATATTCTGCGCGGTACGCCGGCGGGACGGGCGGGAACGACGTCAGAAATTATGAAAAACTCCTCTCCGAACTTAAAAACGTCCCGGACGATAAAAGGGGCGCACAGTTCGTGTGTTGCATAGCACTGGCCTTTCCGGATGGAACGGTCAAGACTTTTTTCGGATATACAAAAGGTTGCATCGCGCATGAACCGAGGGGGAAAGCCGGATTTGGATACGATCCGGTGTTCATTCCCGAAGGTCATAAAAGAACCTTTGCCGAGATGACCGGAAGCGAGAAAGACAGTCTCAGCCATAGGGGAAAAGCTCTTGAAAAACTGGCTGATTTCCTTCATGCGCAACCGTGTTTATAAACAAAACTAATATTCAAATTATAATTTTTAACTTGAAAAATAACTCATTTTCAACGATGATGGTCCGGTTAAAATCTTGCGAAGGGCTTATTACGCCTTTTAATCTTCTCTCTGATACATAATACATAGATCTCTATCTACGGAGGATCATCTCGATGGCTAAGAGGGTTGTTCTGCTTGGAGCGCCCGGCGCGGGTAAAGGTACGCAGGCGAAGATGTTGATTGAGAAGTACAGGATTCCGCAGATTTCCACGGGGGACATTCTCCGTAAGGCCGTTGCAGACGGCACGCCGCTCGGCAAAGAGGCGAAAGTGATCATGGACCAGGGCGGGCTCGTGTCAGACAAGATCGTGCTCGGTCTAGTCGAAGA
>JBLMWN010000298.1:0-3078 GCA_050257255.1 Betaproteobacteria bacterium
TCGCGACGGACGAGGAGGCGGACCTGTTGACAACCTATGTGCTGTCGCTCAGGGCCGGAGAAATGCCGAAGCAGTACCGGCGTTTTGCGGCAACGGAGGGCGCTAAGCAGCCGGCCGACGGCGAGACGCTGTATAAACAGTTCTGCATAGCCTGTCACGGCGAGGGCAAAGACAGCATTTTTGACGAGACATTCAACCGCACGGTGCCCGCGATCAAGAACCCGGCCATGCTGAGGGCCCTGGATGACAAGCACCTGAAGAAGATCGTGTCGGAGGGACGGACGGGCACGCAGATGACATCATGGAAGGCGACGGCCGCGGGGTTGCCCGAGCGGGATATTGAGGAACTGGTGGCGTATCTCGCCAAGAACCGCCCGGCGGGCAAACCGGCAGCCTTCAGTGTCGCGGAGGCAAAGGGTGATCCCAAGCAGGGAGAGAAGATCTTCAAGATGCGCTGCGTTCTCTGCCACGGCAAGAAAGGCGAGGGAGGGCTGGGCCTGAATTTGCGCAATCCGACGGTGCAGGCCTTTGATCCCGAGGTGCTCGCCGTGACGGTCCGCGACGGAAGAAAAGACACGCCCATGCCGCCCTTCGGAAAAGACGGCGTGGGTCTGAAGGACCAGGACATCGCTGACGTGACGACGTACGTTAAAACGTTCGCGCAGCGAAAATAGGCTGCCTGCTGCGCGGTATTCTTTTCACCTCGAATAATAATGGATTAAGGAAGGATCAAGAGATGGAAGGACTCAATAAAGCACAAAACGGTGCTGCAATGCTATTCTGCTCGATGTTATTCTCATTTGTTCTGATAGGGACTGTTCAGAACGCCTATGGAGCCGACCAGGAAGCCGTTTCGGGAAAGAAAATTTATGAGGAGCGCTGCCAGATCTGTCACGGCGAGAAGGGGGACGGGAAGGGGCTGGCAAGCAACATGCGCAGAATGGAAAAGAGCGGCCGCGTCCTCAAGGTGACCCCCCGCGACTTCACGCGGGGCGTGTTCCGGTTCCGGTCAACGGCTACGGGATGCATGCCCACGGACAACGACTTGCTGAGGCTGGTCGATGTCGGGATTACCCGGTCGTTCATGCCTGCCCACAAGGACGAACTCACGCCTGAAGAGAAAAAGGCGGTGATCGCGCACATTAAGACGTTTTCAGACCGGTGGAAGGACGAAGAGCCCTGCGATCCGATTAAGGTGAAGAAACCCTCATGGGTCGGGAGCAAAGCAGCGGTAGAGAAAGGCAGGCTCGTCTATAAGAAGATGAAGTGCTGGGAATGCCATGGTGATGACGGGAAGGGAGGTGGTCCAAAAGCCGACAAGATCAAGGACGACTGGGGAGCGCCGATCCCGCCGTTCAACTTTACGGTCGGCGCGCTGAAACGGGGTGGGACCCCGGAGGACGTCTACATCACCTATACGTCCGGACTCGACGGGACGGGGATGCCCTCTTACGAGGACTCTCTGAACGAACAGGACCGGTGGAATCTGGCTTCCTACACGCTTAAACTGATGGGCCTCGTGAAGTAGGGGGACGGTCTTAAAAAGAGAGAGACAAGGATCCAATGTGGAAGAGGTCAATGCACATAGGGGAGGTAAACAAATGATGGAAGTGATCAGGAAAGACAGAGGGGGGAGAACGCTCGTTTTTTTGTCGCTTCTGTTATTGCTCGCCGCGGCCGCAGGGGGCGTCCATGCAGCGGATGAAAAAACGATTAAGCTGGGCAAGAAAGTGTTCGAGCAGCGCTGCATCATCTGTCACGGCGAGAAGGGGGACGGCAAGGGCCTCGTGGGGGTCATTCACCGCGTGCAGAAGAAAGGGAGCGTGCACGACATCTATCCGCGGGACTTCACGACGGGCGTCTTCCGTTTCCGCACCACGCCCACCGGCTGCCTGCCCACGGATGACGACCTGCTGAGGGTCGTAGGCAACGGCATCCCGAGGTCATACATGCCGTCATTCGTCGACGTGCCGATGGATGAGAGAAAGGCGGTCATTCAGTACATCAAGACGTTCGCCAAGCGGTGGAAAGAGGAAGAACCCTGCGCTCCCATCGCCGTGAACAAGCCGGCCTTTGTCGGCACTCCCGAATCGATCGCCCGGGGCAAGGAATTGTTCAAGAAGATGAAGTGCTGGGAGTGCCACGGCGAAAAAGGAATGGGCGACGGTCCGAAATCGGACAAGCTGAAAGACGACTGGGGCAACAAGATTCTCCCCTTCGATTTCACGACCGGCGCCACCAAGATGGGAATGGCTCCGGAAAACGTATTTCTCGCCTATTCGACCGGTCTCGACGGCGCCGGTATGCCGTCCTATGAGGACTCGATGAGCGAACAGGACCGATGGCATCTTGTGTCATACACGCTGGTGCTCATGGGGCGGATCAAGGAGTAATCGCGGCGCGACACAGAACATTAAGGAGGCAGGGAAATGTCTGAGAATAATCGCGATAATCATGATAATGAAAAGAGGGAAAAGAAGCTCGATCGGAGAAGATTCCTCAAGATGCTGGGTGTGGCCGGCGCCGCGGCTGGCGCAGGGATGATGCTCCCGAAAGACGTGCTGACTAATTCCGGCAAGGACGGGCTCCTGGCGAAGGCCGAGGCGAGCAACGGCGCGGGTGAGCAGAACATGGAGGTCAAGCCCGGCGAGTACGACCAGTATTACGGTTTCTGGAGCGGCGGGCAATCGGGAGAGGTGCGGGTCATGGGCGTTCCCTCCATGCGGGAACTGATGCGCATCCCGGTCTTCAACATGGAATGCGGGAAAGGCTGGGGCATCACCAATGACAGCAGGAAGCTGCTCAGAGGCATCACCGTGGGAGACACGCACCACGTGCACGGCTCCTACGTAAACGGGACCTACGACGGCAAATACCTGTTCGTGAACGACAAGATCAATAACCGGGTGGCCCGGATCAGGATCGACTACATGGAGACGGACGCCATCCTGCAGGTCCCGAACATCCAGGGCATGCACGGCCTGTTCCCCCAGCGGTTTCCCAAAACGGAGTGGGTCGTGGTGAACAGCGAGTTCCAGGTCCCGATGCCCAATCGCTCCGGGATTGATCCCAAGGATT
>JBLMWN010000299.1:0-6936 GCA_050257255.1 Betaproteobacteria bacterium
GGCGATTTTTGGAAGTGGTCTCTAGGCACCCTCCTGACACTAAGACGAATTGGTCCGTTTGAGGAGTTAGTTTTCTTGCCTGGTACCACTGTAATTCCTAGTTTCTTGGCTTCCTCAACAAGAAAACTAATAACATCAACTTTGCCAGTATCAAAAGATTGTCGTACAAGTTTTATTAGCACATCCGCCATTCTGGATTGTGGTTTTTCTCTATCCTTTTTCTCCCAATTATAAATTGATTGGCGAGTACAACCAATAAGGTAAGCAAAATCTTCCATTGAGAGTTCAAGCAATTTTCTTACCGCTTCAATTTCGGTGGGCAAAAGTGTAACCTGCTTTGATTCTAAATCTTTATAGTATTGTTCTTCCCAGCGCTTTGTTTCGCTAGCAGCAAAATGTTTTGCTCCACATTGATCGCAAACGCCAATTGTAGCCTTGTCAACAACAAAGGGGTACCCTCTAATTTTTGTTCGATAATTTTCAAAAATTTTTTCTCTGACTATACCCTTGCCGCATTCTTCACAAATATAATTAAACATAATCATCACCTTTTAATTATCAGCTTCATGAGCAGTAATAAAGAAATAAAGTTTCCCCTCATCGTTTTTTATAATTTTCCCCAAAGTATAAAAAGGTCGTCCATGAGTATCTTTGCCGATAATTATGTATTTCTTTCCATCAACCGCAGTTTTTAATTCGTCGTTTTCTTTTTTATAGATTTTTTCAGCATGACAAATACAAAATTCCAAATCGTCCTCGCCATACCAGCCATCTTCTATGAATCCACGTACCTTATTTGAATAATAATAATTGTTTCGAATTATCAAAGACTTTATATCTTCTAGATCCATATATCAATTCCGAGCTCAGAGGTTCGATTTTGAGCATTTTTAAACTTAACACTATTTTATGTAAAATATTTTACAATGTCAAGAGGTTTATGTAAAATATTTTACATAAACTCGCACCCACACGGCGCTTGCGCGGGTGCTCGGGCGCTGCGGGCAGGGCATTAAACCCTGCCCTTAGCAAGGGGGTTGCGGCGCGCCCCCCTTGACCCCCAGCATAAGGTTCTACGCCCTTACGGGCGTGGTCTAAGGACCTCAATTAAGGAGGGAAAATTGTAGTGAGTTTATAATTTTTCAAAGGAGACCAGGGAACGTTCACGGGCGAAAGAGAAAAATCTTTTGAGATGGTGGCCGGCGGGCGGTTCACAGCCTCACCTCCCTCAGATACATCATCACTTCCTCCGGCGGCGTGGGATTGATGAAGAACCGTTTCATCTGATGTCGCGGGTTTCAATCAGCAGCTTAATGCCATCGACTATCTGCCGGACCCGTGTGGGAGATAAGGTCCCGATCTGCTCGATCAGGTCCGTTTTATCAACGGTTACAAGCTGAGTGACGTTTACGACGCTGTCCTTCTTGAGGTTCGCTTCTCCTTTTTTCAGCAAAACGTTGCCCGGCGCTTCTCCCCGTTTCAGGTTTGACGTAAGAGCGCAGACAACTACGGTTCCGATTTTGCTGGCGTTGAAAAGATTATTTTGAACAACGACATGCGGATGGCGATATCCCGGCTCGGAGCCCCTGGGATTATCCAATTCAATCCAGTAAACGTCCCCCTGACGTATTGTCACGATCGCTCCCTGCGCAACACTCTGCCGTACCGCTTTTTGGCTTTTTTCCGGACCTCATATTCCTCGGTTGTTTCCGCCGTGCCATACGCTTGATTCAACGCGCTGAGCAGCGCACTGGACTTGCGCCGTTCGAGATATTCTTTAACGGCGGTAACAATCACTTCGCTCCGGGAGGAATGTCGTTCCTTGGCGACCTTCTCGACTTCGCGGAATACTTCGTCGGGCACTGAAATAGCCGTTTTCATGAAAAAAAGTATACCAATGAGTTATACCATTGTCAATACCATTATTATTCCTCGACTCCCTCGCTTTTTAGACGTCCCTTTTGAACAAGAACTCCGCTGGTCTTTAATCTTTACGGCGAGGCGGTCCTTTCCGAAGGTCAAGGCGTATGCAGCTCCTGGTTTTGAGTTCGGGGTCGGGAGTTAGAAGCAAATCAAATGCGGAGTGCGGAGTACTTCTACTTTGACGACGCGGAAACGGAAGGGTTTGACCCCGCGGCCTCAGTCCAGCCTGATACGGGCTGCTACGGGATGTCGCGTTGTTTTGACCCTTACAGGTCGGAATGCTGGAGGGGCTCCACAGGTTCGGGATGGGCTACAGCCTCACCTCCCGCAGATACTTCGCCGCATCCTCGGGCGGCGTAGGATTGATATAGAATCCGGAGCCTCTCTCGAACCCCTCGACGCGGGTGAGCCGCGGCATGATCTCGAGGTGCCAATGGAAGTCGTCATTCAGCGTATGCCAGTGACCGCGGCGCGGCACGCGGTTCGGAGCTGTGTAGAGCGTGAAGTTGTAGGGTGGATTGTTCAGCACCTTCCCAATCCGCTGGAGCGTATGGCGGAGCGTCCGGGCAAAATCCATGATTTCTTCCTTGGTAGCGTCGACGTACGAGCAGAGGTGCTTCTTGGGGTAGATGCATGTTTCGAAGGGGTAGCGGGGAGCAAAGGGCGCCATCACCAGGAAGTGTCGGGTCTCCTCGACTATCCGCTCGGGAGTAGAGAGCTCCTGCCTGATGATGTCGCAGAAAATGCACCGCTCTTTGTAATCGTAGTACGATTTGGCTCCGTCCAGTTTTTCCTTCACCAACTTGGGGACTACCGGCGTAGCGATAAGCTGGGAATGGGGATGGTTCACGGCCGAGCCGGCGGTCCAGCCCTGGTTCTTGAAAACGAGCACGTACCGGAGCCGGCTGTCCCGCTCGAGGTCGAGGATGCGGTCGCGGTAGGACCAGAGCACCCGTTCGACCTGGCTCTCGGGTAGGTCTTCGAGCCGGAGGGCATGCTCAGGGCTCTCGACGATGATCTCGTGTGCGCCGATGCCGTTCATCCAGTCGTAGATGCCGCTTCCCTCGCGCTCAAGATTGCCTTCGATATGGAGAACCGGGAATTTGCTGGGGATCACACGCACCCACCACCCTGCAGTGTTCGGGAGGGTCTTCTCGGGACGGAACGAGGAAATCTCCGGAGGCGTTTTCGCCTCGTTCCCGCCGCAAAAGGGACACTCTGCCGCAGTTACATCATCCGGCGGTTCTTCGAACGTATAATCTCCGGGTTTTCTTGGGCGCTCGGTGTTGACAATGATCCACCGGCCGACGATCGGATCCTTGCGGAGGCGTGACATCAGCTCCCTGACCTCGCCTTTTGCTCCGTCAGAACCTTATGGACGATCCGTTTCAGTTCTTTAATGCGGATGGGCTTGTTGATGTACTCGGCTGCGCCAAGGCTCATGGCCTTGAGATAGCTTTCGACCTCGCCATATGCCGTGACCATGATCACGTCCGTTTTAGAGCCGATCTTGCGGATCTCCTGCAGAAGCTGCAGACCGTCCATCACCGGCATCTTGATGTCCGTGATCACAAGATTAAAGGGTTGACTCTTGAACAACGCCAGCGCCTCCTCGCCGCTGCTGGCGAGGGACACTTCATAACCTTCGTCTGTCAATATGGTATTGAAAAGTTCTCTCGCGCCCTCTTCATCGTCAACGACCAGAATGTTCATCTGCTCTCCCCGAAAGACATAGTAAAAACAAAAATATCATAAAAACATACAATCGTCAAGGTTACGAGGAGTCACGAACTCTTTATTCTGTTTTCAGACGGCGTTAAGATTGAGTGTTAGTCTTTTGAAATATCAGCGGTTTATCTCATAGAGAAGACGAAGACCTTCGAGCGTTAGTTGAGGTTTTATTTCATCTATGCCCCTGGTCTCCGGCGAAACCAGCTCTGCCAGACCTCCGGTGGCAACAACTTTAGCATCCACGGACAGTTCTTTCTTCATGCGTTCTATGATTCCGTCCACCAGACCCGCGTAGCCGTAAATGATCCCCGCCTGCATGGCACTGACGGTATCGGCGCCGATCACACTGGGCGGCTTTGTGAGTTCGACGCGCGGCAGCTTGGACGCGCGCTGAAACAGTGCCTCGGCGGAAATCTTGACGCCGGGACAGATGGCGCCGCCAAGATACTCGCCGCGCTGCGTCACTGCGCAAAATGTCGTTGCCGTACCGAAGTCCACGATGATGATCGGCCCGCCGTAAAGCTTGTACGCGGCCGCGGCGTTCACGATCCGGTCTGCGCCCACTTCCTTGGGGTTGTCGTAACGGATCGTGATGCCCGTCTTGAGCTCGTGCGTCACGACCATGGGCTCGATCTTGAAGTACTTTCGTGACATCTCGGTCATCACCGGCAGGAGCGGCGGGACCACGGCCGAAATGATCACACCGGTGATCTGATTGAACTCGAGGTTCACAAAGCCGAAGAGATCCTTGAAGATCATGGCATATTCATCAGGCGTGATCTGCGTATTGGTGCCCACACGCCAGTTTTCGACGAGCCTCTCCTTGTCGAATACGCCGAGGACGACGTTAGTGTTGCCGATGTCAATGGCTAAGAGCATTCTGCCCCTCCGGGAAGCTCCAAATTGCAAAATTCAACTATCAAATAAGGTCCAAATCGCTAAATTCCAAAAGGCTCCGATTGAATTTTTGGGTTTGGGGTATTTTTGAACTTTGAGCTTTGGCATGTGACATTTATTTCTTTAGTATCGTCACATTTCCCGCCGCAGCCCTATGAATCGCGCCGTCATCCAGCCTGATGACAAGCCTGCCTTCGCTGTCGATCCCTTGAGCCAAACCTTCAAGCCTCTCGCCCACACCGCTCACGGCGACGCGGTTGCCGACAGTCATGTTGAGCGATGTCCACTCCCGCAGCACATCCTGTTCGTTCGCAAGGAAAACCCTGTACCAGTGGTCGAGTTCTCTCAGAAGCTGCTGAAGAAGCGCGGTCCTGTTTATCTTTTCTCCCGTTTCTGCTGAAAGTGTTGTCGTTTGGGCCCTCATGTCGGCGGGCAGGTTTTCCAACTCCATATTCACATCCACGCCGATGCCGAGCACGATATGCCTGATGCGGTCCTGCTCGGCGCTCATCTCGGTCAGCAAGCCGCCCACCTTTTTACCGGAGATGAGGATATCATTCGGCCACTTGATTCTGGCTCCCGGCTCACACTGCTTTCCAACCGCCGAGACAGCGGCAACTGCACCCATCAGTGTGATGAGCGGCGCCTTGTATATCGGGATCTCCGGCCGCAGGATCACACTCAAATAAATGTTGCCTTTCGGCGAGATCCATGTTCTGCCGAGCCTGCCTTTGCCGCCTGTCTGCGTCTCGGCGATGACAACCGTGCCCTCAGGCGCACCGTTCGACGCCATCTCCATGGCAAGCGTATTGGTTGACGCGACCTTAGGCAAGAGGCGAATATCTTTTCCAATGACCTTTGTCTTGAGTCCCGGCTTGATATCGCTCAGCCTTAGAACATCAGGCGCCGTGGTGATGCGATAACCCTGCGAGGGCACAGCCTCGATCCCGAATCCCTCACGCTCCAGCGACTTGATGTGCTTCCACACCATGGTTCGCGAGATGCCGCACTTTCTCGCCAGTTCCTCGCCGGAAAGAAAGCCGGAACGTGAGGACCGGAGAAGGTTCAGAATTTTTTCTTTATACATAATGAATCAGCGTCCGGCAGGGTTCGGCAGCCGGGGTCCAGAGAAAGCATAAATGCGGCTCAATTCTTTTCTGGCCCCAGAACCCTGGACCCTGTTACTTGATTTTCATGCTGATATCCGCGGCAGGCGCTGAATGTGTCAGGCTTCCCGAGGAAATGAAATCAACGCCAGTCTCCGCAATAGCCCGTATCGTTTCAAGCGTCACATTGCCCGACGCCTCCACGAGAGCGCGACCGGCTATCAGTTTTACCGCTTCACGCATCATGTCGATAGACATGTTATCGAGCATGATAATATCGGCGCCCGCGGCAAGCGTCTCGCGTACCTCATCGAGAGTTTTGGTCTCAACTTCAATCTTAAGCAAATGATAGTCTTTCTTTCTCACGCTTTCGACCGCTTTTGTGATGCTGCCTGCTGCTTTAATGTGATTATCCTTGATCAGCACGCCGTCATAGAGCCCGAAGCGGTGGTTCCTCCCGCCGCCCATGCGCACGGCATACTTTTCAAGCTGCCGCAGGCCGGGTATCGTCTTCCTCGTATCCAGCACTTCAACCTTCAACCCCTTAATCTGTTCAACGTATTTTGCCGTCAGCGTCGCGATGCCGGACAGGTGCTGGAGAAGGTTCAGCGCCACGCGTTCTCCTGCAAGCAGTACCCGCGTATTCCCGGTCAGTTTAGCGATCTCGGTACCAGCAAAGATCCTGTCGCCATCCTTCGCAAGAGCCGTGAACTGAACGGCCGAATCGAGATAATGGAATACTTCTCGTGCAACATCAAGACCGGCCAGAACCAGATCCTGCTTTGCCATCATCACAGCAACAGATGCCGACTCAGCACGAATGGTGGCTTCTGAGGTAACATCGCCGGAACCGAGGTCTTCAGCAAGCGCTTTTTCTATCAGGTCTTTTAAAAAATAGTCCATGACTTCTTCCGTTTTGAATGAAGCGAAGGGTAATACTATCCCAGCCTTTTTAAGCTCTGCTCAAGCTTATCGCGTTTCGCTTTAAGCTCTTCGAGCTTCACCGTGTCCTTTTCCACAACCGCCTTCGGAGCCTTGTCCACGAAGTCCTTGTTCGAAAGCTTTCTTGAGAACATGTCGATGTCTTTCGATATCTTCGCGATCTCCTTCTGGAGCCGGTCGCGCTCAGCATTCGAATCTATGGCTTTTTCTGGCATAAACATTGCGGACACGGCCCAGGAAGTCGTACTTGTTGCTGAGCCCGCAGGAAAGATTGCATCCATCTCGATATGAACATTGGCTAGACCTGATAACGATGTTATATAGGTTTTAGTTTCTT
>JBLMWN010000300.1:0-7344 GCA_050257255.1 Betaproteobacteria bacterium
GGCAATAAGGACATTGAGATCGTTGCCATCAATGACCTCACGGACGCAAAGACCCTGGCACACCTTCTAAAATGGGATTCCATCTTCGGCGAGTTCCAGGCTGATGTCAAGGCGGGCGATGGCAAGTTGATCGTGAACGGCAGGGATGTCGTCGTTGTCGCGAAAGGAGATCCCGCCGAACTCCCCTGGAAAGACCTGAAGATCGACATCGCGATCGAATCCACGGGCCGATTCCTGGATAAGGCGAGTGCGGGCAAGCATATTACCGCCGGCGCCAAGAAGGTCCTCATCTCGGCCCCGGCCAAGGAGCCGGACGGGACCTTCGTGATCGGCGTGAACGAACACACGTACGACCCCGCGAAGCACCACATCATTTCGAATGCATCCTGCACTACGAACTGCCTGGCGCCCGTGGCCAAGGTGCTCCATGAGAACTTCGGCATCGTCCACGGCCTCATGAACACGATCCACTCCTACACCAACGACCAGAAGCTTCTCGACCTGCCGCACAAAGACCTCCGGAGGGCACGTGCAGCCTGCGCGTCCATCATCCCGACCTCCACGGGCGCGGCAAAGGCCGTGGCCCTTGTGCTGCCGGAACTGAAGGGCAAGCTCGACGGTATGTCGCTCCGCGTACCCACGCCTGACGTGTCGGTCGTGGATTTCGTTGCCGAGGTCTCGAAGAAGACCACGGCAGAGGAAGTGAACAACGCGCTCAAAACCGCGGCGAACGGCAAGCTGAAGGGCATCCTCCAGTTCGAGGAACGGCCGCTGGTCTCCATCGACTTCAAGGGCAACCCGCACTCCTCCATCGTGGATGCTGCGCTCACGAGCGTCATGGAAGGCACCATGGTGAAGGTGATTTCCTGGTATGATAACGAATGGGGCTACTCCAACCGTCTTCGCGACCTGGCGATCCTGGTTGCGAAGAAGGGAATATAGGGATAATCACCAAATCCCAAGCAACAAGTCACAAAAAGCGCCAATAGCAAAGTTCCAAACGTTTGGTTATAGTACTTTGGTGCTTGGATATTGTCTGTAATTTATGATTTGAAATTTGCAATTTTCACCGTGAGGTGATTATGGACAAGAAAACCATCGAAAAAGTCGACCTGAAGGGCAAACGAGTCTTCATCCGCGCGGACTTCAACGTGCCGCTCGACGATGACGGCAACATCACCGACGACGGCAGAATACGCTCGACGCTGCCGACCATCAACTACGCCCTCGATGCAGGCGCCAAGGTTATCCTCGCGTCGCATCTCGGCCGCCCCAAGGGCAAGCCGGACCCGAAGTACAGCCTTGCGCCGATCGCCAAGCGCCTGAACCGTCTGCTCAACAAGGAAGTCCAGTTCGCCAAGGACTGTATCGGCCCCGACGTCGAACATTTGGTTGCCGGCATGCGTCCCGGCGATGTACTGCTCCTCGAGAACCTCCGGTTCCACGCGGAAGAAGAAAAGAACGATGAGGCTTTTTGTAAAGCACTTGCTTCATTCACGGATGTATACGTGAACGACGCCTTCGGCACGGCCCACCGCGCCCACGCTTCCACCTACGGCATCACGAAGCACGTAACGCTGTCCGTGGCCGGCTTCCTCATGAAAAAGGAGATCACCTATCTCCAAAAAACCGTTGCAGACCCCGTACGGCCCTTTGTGGCAATCCTGGGCGGGGCCAAGGTCTCGGGTAAGATCGGCGTGATCGAAAACCTCCAGAACAGGGTAGATAAGATCATCGTCGGCGGCGCCATGGCCTTCACCTTCATCAAAGCACGGGGGCAGGAGGTCGGCGGCTCCCTCATTGAGCCGGACATGATCGAGATGGCCCAGCGCATCAGAAGGGGTGTTCGCGATAAAGGCGTCAAGTTTTACCTGCCTGTGGACTTCGTGGTTGCCGAAAACACGAACGACGGCGCAGAGACCAAGATCGTCACATCCCAGGAGATCCCGAATGGATGGGTCGGACTCGACATCGGTCCCGCCACGGTTCGGCTCTTTGCAGAGGCGATCCAGGATGCCAAGACCATCATCTGGAACGGGCCCATGGGCATGTTCGAGAAAGACGCCTACTCACGCGGCACGTTTGCAATCGCGCGCGCCGTAGCTGACGCATACGCGACGACCATCGTGGGCGGCGGCGACACGGACGTTGCCGTGCACAGGGCGGGCGTGTCCGACAGCATTACCTTCATCTCCACGGGCGGCGGCGCGTCGCTCGAGCTGCTTGAAGGCAAGGAGCTGCCAGGCCTCGCAGCATTGACGGATGATAAAGATTAAAATACTTATCTCGCAGAGGGCAGAGAACGCGGAGAGTTGAACCTTGAATGTTCAATTTTGAATCTTTTCTCGGCGCCCTCCTTGTTCTGCGAGAGACAAGGGGTTTCCTATGAATGCGAAACGAAGGCCCATCATTGCAGGCAACTGGAAGATGAACAAAACCATGGTCGAAGCCCGCGATCTGGCAACCAAGCTCGCTCCCCTCGTGTCGAGAGTCAAGGACCGGGACATCGTGCTCGCTCCTCCCTTTACGGCGCTTTCGGCGGTTGCCGTGGCGATCAACGGGACAAATATTGCCCTCTCAGCTCAGAACCTTTTCTGGGAAGACAAAGGGGCCTTTACCGGCGAGATTTCCGCGGAAATGCTGTTGGATTTGGGCTGCAAATATGTTATCATAGGCCATAGTGAACGCCGCCAGTACTTCGGAGAAACCGATGAGACGGTGAACAAGAAGCTCCGTCAGGCCCTGCACAAAGGGCTGCTCCCCATCGTCTGCGTAGGTGAACTCCTGAGTGAGCGCGAGGCGGGTAAAGCGAACGAGGTGATCGATCGCCAGATTGCCGGTGCGCTCAAGGGGGTCACTGCTGCTGAGATGCAAAAGGTCGTCATCGCTTACGAGCCGGTATGGGCCATCGGCACGGGCAAGACCGCCACGCCGGACCAGGCAAATGAGATCCATGCCTTCATCCGGCAGAAGGTGAAGTCACTTTACAGCACCGAGGTCGCCGAATCCCTCCGCATCCAATACGGCGGGAGCGTGACGCCCGATAACATCTCATCCCTCATGGCAAAGCCGGACATTGACGGCGCATTGGTGGGCGGCGCAAGCCTGAAGCCGGAATCGTTCGCGGCACTGGTAAATTTCAAGTAAAACGAAGGCAAAGAATCAGTTGGGTGCAGATCTACGCAGAAAAATCCGTAAGACTTTTAAAATCTGTGTTCACCTGCGCAGATCTGCGTCCCAAGGGGTTTTCAAATAGAGGAGGTAATAATGCGTATTTTCTTGGTATCGCTCCATGTCATCGTATCCGCCATCCTGATCGGAATGGTTCTCTTGCAGAAGGGTAAGGGCGCAGACATCGGCGCGGCATTCGGCGGAGCCTCGCAGACCGTGTTCGGTCCCCGGGGAGCACAGAGCTTCCTCGCGAAGCTGACCACCGGAGCTGCGATCGTGTTTATGTTCACGTCGCTCGGCCTCGCGCTAACGACGGCGAAGACGAGCTCGATTATGGAGAATGTGACCCCGGCCCAGAAGCAGACGGCCCCGGCTGTTCCGCTTGCGCCGCCGATCCAGCAAGCCCCGGCCCCAGCGCCCGCACCGGCAAAATAACAATATATATGAAATTGTTATCGCTCCACATATTTACGGGTAGGCCTTGCCTACCCTTTTGTTTTTATTATGAGGAATAGATCAACAGAAAAAACCTTTTCCCCGCAGGGATTGCAGATGGCCTCAAAGGAATATACTACTTTTATTAAGATCCGGATTCGCCTTTCTCTGTTTCCCCTGTGGTTCGCCATTGCCTGTTCGATCTTCCTGTTTCTCACCTCCTGCGGCCAGAAGGCCGAGCGGAACCCCAACACCTTCGTTGAGAGCTCAATCGGCGACGCACGGAGGTTGAATCCGGTCATCGCGAACGACTCGGCGTCGGGCACGATCAACGACCAGATATTCAACGGTCTCGTGAAATACGACAAGGACATCAAGTTGATCGGCGACCTGGCGGAGCGATGGGTGGTTACGAACAACGGCAAGACCATCACGTTCTACCTTCGCAAAGGGGTCAAATGGCATGATGGTGTCGAATTTACCGCCGAGGACTGCCTCTTTACGTACCGGAAATTCATCGACCCCAAGGTTGTCACGCCCTATAGCAGTTCCTACATGGATGTGGAGAAGGCCGAGGTGGTGAGTAAATATGTATTTCGCGTAACCTACAAGGAGCCTTTTTCACCGGCCCTCGAAAGCTGGGCAGCGGGAATCATTCCGAAACACCTTCTTGACGGCAAAGACATCAACACCGACAGCTTTAACCGCAATCCCGTCGGCACCGGTCCCTACAAGTTCAGGGAGTGGACCGCAGGGCAGAAAATCATACTCGACGCGAACGACCAGTACTTCGAAGGCAGGCCGAACATCGACCAATTCATCTACCGCATCATCCCCGACAGCTCCACGATGTTCCAAGAACTGCTCTCCGGCGGCGTCGACATGATGGGATTGAATCCGCTCCAGTATCTGCGGAAAAGTGAGACGCACCGCATCAAGGAAAACTACGTCAAGTTCCGCTATCCCGCGAACGCATTCACCTACATGGGATACAATCTGCGGAATCCCCTGTTCGAAGAAATCACGGTCCGTCAGGCGCTCTCCTACGCGATCAACCGCCAGGAAATCATCGACGGCATTATCCTCGGACTCGGGAGACCGTGCACCGGACCATTCTCGTACGTGTCCTGGGCGTACAACCCGAATGCAAAGAGTTATGATTACGATCCCGAGCGCGCTCGCCGCATGCTTGCCGAGGCGGGCTGGAAAGACGTGAACTACGACGGAGTGGTCGAAAAGAACGGCAGGCCTTTCCGATTCACGATCATGACCAACCAGGGGAACACCGAGCGCATCCGCACCGCCGAGATCATCCAGCAGAACCTCAAAGCCGTCGGCATCGACGTAAACATTCGGGTTATGGAGTGGCAGGCGTTCCTGGAGCAGATCGACAAGCGCTCCTTCGACGCCATCATCCTGGGCTGGAGCATGGGCCGCGACCCGGACATTTACGATATCTGGCATTCAAGCAAAACAAAAAAGGGCGAATACAATTTTATCGGCTACAAGAATCCCGAGGTGGACCGGCTGCTCGTGAAAGGACGCCGCACCTTCGATATCGAGAAGCGAAAAAAAATTTACTACCGCATCCATGCGATTCTGGCCGAGGAGCAACCATATGCCTTTCTCTACGTGCCCGACGCGACACCGATCGTGCACAAGCGTTTTAAGGGTATCGAGGTCGCGCCACTCGGGATCATGTACAACTTCATCCACTGGTACGTGCCTGCGAACCGGGAGGAGTGGTAACGTCACTGAACCGCGGAGACACGGAACCACGGCGAAAGACATACATTGATAAGATCAGATGAAGAGGCACGAGACTATTTTCATTCAATCTTAGCTTCTTTTTTACCATGAGCTATCAATTCACGTTTAGTTTTTCTCCCTGTCTCAGTGCCTTCAGGGTGAATGAATTTAGCGATGAATATCATTACCGTTCAAAATCTCTCCAAGCAGTTTAAGACTCTCACAGCCGTCGATGGCATCTCGTTCACGGTGGACGAAGGAGAGATCTTCGGCTTTCTCGGTCCCAACGGTGCAGGCAAGACTACGACGATCAACATCCTTTGCACGCTCCTGTCGCCTTCATCGGGAAACGCCGAGATCGCGGGCTTCGATTGTGCGAAGGATTCCGATGGGGTGCGCACGTCCATCGGCCTCATCTTCCAGGACACAACGCTCGACGTTGGGCTGACCGCCTACGAAAATTTGAAGTTCCACGCCTACCTCTACAATCTGGACAGCAGGCTTTCGGAAAAGAGGATTGATGAAATGCTTGCCGTTGTGGAGCTGCAGAACAGGAAGCACGACCTCATCAAGAACTTTTCCGGGGGGATGAAACGCAGGCTCGAAATCGCACGGGGACTCCTCCACTATCCCCGCGTTCTTTTTTTGGATGAGCCTACCCTCGGCCTTGACCCGCAGACGCGAAACACGATCTGGGATTTCATCACTGCGCTCAGGAAAAAAGAGAAGATCACCGTCTTCATGACAACGCACTACATGGAAGAGGCCGAGAACTGCGACCGCATCGCCATCATCGACCACGGCAGGATCATCGCAGAGGGCACACCGGCGAATCTCAAGCAGATGGTACGGGGTGATGTCGTCCATCTGGTGACTGCGGATAATGAACGCGCCATTGAGGAGATACAGCGGATGTTCAAAATCCCTGTTCAGGAAGAGAACGGCGGCCTCACGCTCGAAACAGACAAGGGCGATGAGTTCATCCCCAAACTGATCCACTCGCTCCCGGTCCCGACATTATCCGTGAGTCTCAAAAAACCCACACTGAACGATGTGTTTCTAAAACTTACCGGCCGGACCATCAGGGACGATGTTATGAATGATGACCGGGAAGTTACCCGCGAGTTCGTTCGCAGCCACCGGAGGGCGCAGCGATGATCCAGTTCCGGCCCATCTACGTCATCTGTCTGCGGGAATTCAAGAAATTCTTCCGCGAAAAGAGCCGTCTCCTCGGGACGCTGGCCCGGCCGGTGCTCTGGCTTTTTGTGGTCGGCAACGGTATGAGCGCCCTCATCAAACCGCACGCGGGTTTCTCGTACCTCCAGTTCATCTTTCCCGGGATGATCGGCATGACTATCCTGTTCTCGTCGATTTTTTCATCGATTTCAATCGTGTGGGACAGAGAGTTCGGGTTCATGAAAGAGATGCTCGTAGCGCCTATCTCCCGGCTTTCCATCGTCATCGGCAAAGCTGTTTCAGGCACGTTGATATCAGTCGCCCAAGCCGTTATCATCTTGATCCTCGTACCCTTCCTTGGCATCCACCTCACTGTAATGCAGTTTATCGAGATCGTCGTACTGTCCGTGCTCGTCTCATTCTGTATCACCTCGCTAGGAATCCTGATCGCCGCACGGCTCACCTCCTTTGACGGGTTCAACATCATCATGAATTTCCTCGTCATGCCGATGCTGTTCCTCTCCGGCGCCATGTACCCCGTCACTGCCATGCCCTTTGCACTCCGCCAGCTTAGCCTGATCAATCCCCTCACCTATGGCATCGACGCGCTCAAACATGTATTGCTTCGAAACGGCGCTCCTCCTCTTGGCCCGGAGTTCAGGCTCTCCCTGGACCTCCTGATCGTAACCGTCATATCCGTGACCATGCTCACTCTCGCTGCGTTGTCGTTCAGGAGAAAGGAATAACATTCCGCTCCTTGTCTCTTTCCGCTCTCTTTCATTCGCATGTACAAAATAAAATGTGCTTATTCGG
>JBLMWN010000301.1:0-2535 GCA_050257255.1 Betaproteobacteria bacterium
AGTGATGTGCCTCAAGGTCTTGGGGCGTCAGAAACCGGAAATATATCAGATGTGCCTTCCCAAAAAACGCAAAAACCGGGAATGGAGCCCTCGAAATCAGGGCTGAGCAATAGGCCGAATATCGCGGCATTAGAGCGCGACCGTGACACCTACAAGAAGATTTATGAGCAACTTCTGGCCACTATGGGACGATCTGAAGTATCCAGTCAAATTGAGGCACAGGATAAAGGCGGGGCTTTCAGGATATTGGAACCTGCCATGTTGCCCTTCAGCCCCGTGAGCCCCGACCGGGTGAAGATCATCCTGCTCGGCCTCCTTGGCGGTATCGGCGGAGGGATCGGTTTCATAATTCTGCTGGAAAACATGAACAAGTCAGTCAATACCGTGGACAACTTGAAAACCTTCGGTCTCCCCGTGCTTGCCGTCATTCCTCATATCCAGAATCCGGTCGATATACAAAGAATGAGGAGAAATGACCTATTGCTCTATGTCACGGCCGGTGTCTATCTCGTATGCGTAGCCGGCCTGTTAACATTCGAATTTCTTAAGAGAGGAATGTAATGAGTAGAATCGAGAAAGCATTGGAGAACGCTTTACGCCAGAGGGAGCCGTCGCCTGCACTGGAACCGCTTCAGAGCAATGATCCAGCGATGGAAGCATTGAAACCGACTAACCCGAACATTATCGGGTTCGACGACCAGCTCGCGCCCATAGCGGAGGAGTACAAAAAACTGAGATCCATGATCCTGCAGATGACGAAGAGGAAGGAGAATCATAATACGATCATGGTGACCAGCGCGGAAAGCGGGGAAGGGAAAAGCCTGACCGCCATCAATCTGGCGCTCGTCCTGGCCCAGGAATACAACCATACGGTGCTCCTCATCGATGCGGATTTGAGGAGGCCCTCGCTGCAGACCTATCTCGGGCTGGAACCCGGCCTCGGACTCACGGACTGCCTTTTCGACGGCATTGATGTCAGCCAAGCTCTCATCAAGGCGGGTACGCCAAAACTCTCCTTTCTTGGAGCGGGGAGAAAGGCCAGTAATCCGGCGGAGCTGCTTTCATCAAACAAGATGAAAAGTATCGTCCACGAACTCAAAAGCCGGTATCGCGACCGGTACATTATCATCGATACGCCGCCGGTGCTTGCGTTCGCCGAAACGCACGTCATGAGTTCGTATGTGGACGGGGTACTCTTCGTCGTAAAAGAAGGGGTGGCATCCTCCAGCGTGCATGCCGCACTGGACATTCTTAATATCGGAAACGTTCTGGGCATTGTTTTTAACAATGCCAGTGCAGAGCGGCTCCAGGGCCGGTATTCCCATTATTATCACTACTACTATGACCAGCGGCGCGGCGAGACGAAAGAAACCAAGGGATAGCGCTATGTATGAACGTTATTTCAAATTCAGAGTAAAACCCTTCGAGCTTGTCCCCAATCCCGATTTCCTTTACCTGAGCAAGTCTCACCAGAAGGCGATTACCTATTTGACGTACGGCTTAAAGGAGCGTACAGGATTCATGCTGCTCACCGGTGAAGTTGGGGCCGGGAAAACGACACTCATCAGATATTTTATCCGGAATCTCGACAACAGCATTCACCTTTCCAAAGTATTTAATACGACGGTGAGCGCGGTTCAGCTTCTCGCCATGATCAACGAGGATTTCGGTCTCGACAGCGGCAGCAGGGACAAGATCCAGCTCGTGAAACAGCTCTATGATTTTCTCATCGAAGAGTACAGCATGGGGCGTCAGGCGCTGCTCGTCATCGACGAGGCTCAGAATCTCACGCCCGAACTCCTCGAAGAAGTCAGGATGCTGTCGAACCTGGAAACGGATGACACAAAACTGCTCCAGATCCTGCTGGTAGGGCAGCCGGAGCTGGGCAAGACGCTTTCTTCGGCCGAGCTGCGGCAGCTTCGCCAAAGGATCAGTATAGTCTGCCATCTGAATACCCTGAACCGGCAGGAGATGGTCGATTATATCTTTCACCGGCTGACCGTCGCAGGCAACCGGGATGCACTGAAGTTCACCGAACAGGCGTTTGATGCCATATATTCCTACAGTGGAGGCATCCCGAGGCTCGTTAATATCATCTGCAATTTGCTGCTGCTGACGGCGTTTACCGAAGGCCTGACGGAAGCGAACCATGATATGGTGAACGAGATCGCCGAGAGCCTGGTTCCGCCGTCGTATCATCAAACGGTCGATACGGAGATCGAGAGAAAGAGGGCGTTACTGAATGCGCTCGGCGTTCCTGTGAAGAATTCCGAGCGTGCGGAAGGCGTCGCCGATCCCAAGGCTGCGTTGGCGAAGACGAAGATACAGGATTTGTTGAAAAATATGCGCCGGCATGTCGGAACAGTCGAAAAAATATCCCCGGAGATCGTACGCGGGGATGATGATGCAGGACAAACGATGTCTCCGGAGGAGAAAGGCCATAAGGGCGTTCAATCAGGCTCGCGGCCGGGCCAATTGCCCCGTACCCGGAAAGATGAATCACCGGCGCCGAGAGCGGGAGAGTGAACATGAACG
>JBLMWN010000302.1:0-2537 GCA_050257255.1 Betaproteobacteria bacterium
GTGAAAAAACAAATCCTATCCTTTCCAAAAGCCTCGCCATCAACCGGACCAGGACATGGCCGCTGGGTCAGCAGGGAGATTTCATGACCTTGGAAATGGCGTACAAAAACAGACCAATGTCAGATGGCATAGGATATTATCTGGACAAATACCTGCTCTCCACGACCCTTGGCGTCGGCGTACGGGAGCGCGTTGTAAAAATGCGCGATCTGTTGAAAGAAGAATTGAGCAGCAGACGTGGCCCGAAAGTTCTCGATATAGCCTGCGGTTCATGCCGTGACGTTTTCGAATTAGCGCCGGAAATCAAAACATCAGGGGCCCAATTTACCTGCGTGGATTTAGATCCTGACGCCCTGGATTTTTCCATGGACCGTCTGTCCTATGCCGGCCTCGCATCAGATCATGTGGAGCTGATCCAATATAATGCTCTAAGAATGTTCGACCCGGAGATGGCGCGGATGGAGTTCGGTATGAGGGATATCATTTACAGCGTCGGATTTTTTGATTACCTCCCCGACGATTTCCTCGTGAAAATGCTGAACTCCCTTTATACGCTGCTCAATCCCGGCGGCAAACTCATTGCGGCCTTTAAAGATGCAAATCACTACCGTCCGCAGATCTACCACTGGCTTGTTGACTGGGACGGATTCCTGCAGCGCACAGAACAGGATTTCGACAGATTGTTTAGAGATGCCAAAATCCCGAGTAATGCAATATCAATGAGCCGGGTAAACTCAGGCGCGATAGTTTTTTACTCGATCATTAAGCAATGATTGGTCCGGAATAGAGATACGATTTATGACCATGGGGGTAATGAGCTTTTGCACATGATAGACTCACCCGGATGGTAATTTTATGAATAGCTTTCAAGTCCTTGCCAATTCGTGAGTATTCGTGCCGCTTGAGAGAGTCTGCTTTTCGAAATTCGCAGCCGGATGCATTAATGATCATGCGCAATGAAGACGCAGCAGTGGAAAGGAGGTCATGACAACCGGGAGGGTATCTCTCCTTTTGAGTTGGCAGGTTGCTGTATGCATGGGTCCGGAGTGTCGCTTTCAGGCAGCGTTTTTGCCTTGTAAAGGCATGGGGAAAATGATATATAAGTATCGAGTTCTGACCGCGTTATCACAAGCGTGCATCCGGACCCTATAAGGACTAAAGCAGCCATTCGATCGGGAGAAGATCCTGAAAAAGAATTCACTTCTCGATAAAGTTGCAATCGTTACAGGCGGGACGAGGGGTATCGGCAGGGCAATTGTTCTTGCCGTGTGCGAAGAAGGCGCGGATTGCGCGTTTACGTACGCGAGGGACCGCGCCGCGGCGGAGTCGCTGGTTGAAGAGATCCACCGCATCGGCAGAAGGGCACTGCCCTTTCAACTTGACGCGAGGGATTTTGAAGGATCGAAGGCGCTTGTTGAAGAAGTGAAAAGGGAATTCGGGAGGCTCGACATTCTTGTCAATAATGCGGGGATAACAAGGGACAAGTCGCTCATGTTGATGGACAGGGGTGATTGGTCCGATGTTATCGATACAAATCTCACGGGGGTCTTCAACACCACCCATGCGTGCATTATCACCTTCCTCAAACAGAAAAGCGGTGAAATCGTAAACATATCGTCGGTGAGCGGCATACACCCGCTCCCGGGCCAGGCCAATTACGCGGCGGCAAAAGCCGGCGTCATCGGTTTTACCAAATCGCTGGCTAAAGAAGTGGCGCCCTATAACATCAGGGTAAATGCGGTTGCTCCCGGCTTTATCAGCACGGAAATAACCGCCGGGCTCAGCGAAAAAACCAGAAAGAAATTTATGGGGCTGATCCCGCTCCAGAGGTTCGGCACACCCGAGGAAGTGGCAAAAGCCGTGCTCTTTTTGCTCAGCGAGGAATCACGATATATCACCGGCCAAACACTCCAGCTTGATGGGGGGTTGGGGATATAAGTCAGACATGAATAAAAGGATTGTCATCACCGGCATCGGTGTTCTGTCGCCTATTGCCATCGGCAGAGATGCGTATTGGGAGGGATTGTTCCAGGGGAAAACGGGATTTCGCCCTGTGACCCTCTTTGACACAGTTCCTTTCCATGTCAACATTGCAGGAGAAATCGGCGATTTTGATCCCGTATCGCTTCTCGGCAAGAAAGGACTGCGGGACCTCGACAGAAGCACACGGCTGGTATGCTCTGCGGCTAAGCTTGCCCTGGACGACAGCAGGCTGAATATTACGGAGGACAATACTCATTCCATCGGCGTCTCCATCGGAACAACTTTCGGGAGCCTCCACAGCATCTCGCAATTCGACCGATCGGGCCTCGTCGATGGCCCACGATTCGTCAATCCATCGCACTTTCCAAACACGGTGATCAATTCCCCGGCCAGCCAGGTATCCATCCGGTTCAAAATCAAGGGCTTCAACACCACCATGTCCACAGGCTTCTGCGCAAGCCTCGATGCCGTATCCTACGCCACGGACTTCATAAAATTGAACAGGGCCGACGTTGTACTAACAGGCGGAGTAGAAGAACTGTGCGAGGAAACTT
>JBLMWN010000303.1:0-3663 GCA_050257255.1 Betaproteobacteria bacterium
TGATAGATTCTGACACCGACCGTGTACTGGAAAATATTTTCGTCCACGATGAACGCTCCGGCCAATCGGCGGCCCTCGATTCTTCGTAAAACGGTTCTTGGCAGGGGACCGTTCGAAGCACCGGAAATGATGACGATGGGGACATTTCCCGGCGCGCGGCGTTCGTCGCTGTAATACGCCGGGTTCCGGTACTCCCAGGTAAAACGTAGAGACGACCGTTCTACCGCCTCGCGGGCAGGGAGGCCGTCGGGCACGTAGTGATACACAATGTGCTTGTCCGTGAACAGGTCGAGAAGGGGAACTGCAACGGCGGAGTTGGCGACAGGATCCTGAGGCGCAAGCGTAATGACCTCGACTTCCGGGACGTCGAGCGCATTCAGAAACCCGCCGGCGTGTTTCAAGTTCGTGACACTCATGCTTCCGGCAAGGGGCAGGTATGCGAAATAACCCACGCTGAGCGACGCGGCTACCATGCCGAAAACGATAAAACGCTTCAATTCCTCCTGCCTGATTACCTGCAGTCCGTAGCCGGCCATGAGCGTCAGCATGGGAAACAGGGGGAGGATGTAACGGATCCTTCTGATGCCGAGCGCCAAGACAAGCAGGACGAGCCAGCAGATCACGGTATAGCGCATGTCTTTCTTCCGAACCGCAACGACGACGGATGCCAGCGCCGAGAGGGTTATGAACGGATGGACCTGGAACAGAAACGTCGAGCGGAAGCTCTCCGTCCACCGGTCGAGGCCCGGTTTTTGATACGTGCGCAGGAGGGCGAGTTGGCCGATAACGATATCGGATTTAAACAACAGGACCAAGCAGGCAAGTGACGCAGCGGCGAGCAGGATGACAATACCCCTGCGGGCGGGCCGAAAGTCCCGCAGGGTTGCGCCGCCCACTGCAAAAACGGCGAGCGCCACGACGAGCACGGAGAGCATGAGCCAGGCGGAGTACTTGGACAGTGCAGCCAAAACGATAGCCGCGACCGCGGCTGCCATCCGGACACGGCCGCCTCTACCCGCTGCATCCAGGAACATGAAGACAGCTAGCGTGAGGAAAAACATGGTCGGCACATCGACGAGCATGAGCGGAACCTGAGTTAGGAGGTAGGGTATGCCAAGAAGGAGAAGGCCGGCTGAAAATCCCGTTTCCCGGTTCCACAGTGTTTTCCCGATCAGGTACGTGATGACGGCCGTCAGGGCGAAAAGCGTCGTGGTAAACAGTTGAATGGCGAACCGGTGTTCTCCGAAGGCCTTAAAGAGCAGTCCGTAGAGGAGCGGCACCAGCGGTAAATCAGTCCAGGCCTGGATAGTCCGGCCCCATTCCCTCAGGAAGAAACCGAGACCGTACACCTCGAGATGCTTCGCCTGAGTGAAGTAGCGCGAAGCGTCCACAATCAGTTCCGGCTCACTCCAGAAGGGCAGGACGGCGGCAAAGGACAACGAGAACAGAAAGGTCGCGTGCCAGTTGTCGGGAGGCGGAATCCGTGCCGAAAAAAAAGAAATGCACAACCCGGCGACCAGGGCGATGTAGACGAGTGAGGCGCCATGCCGGAATGCCCACGCCCAACTGAAGAGACTGTTGTCGTCCGAAGCCCGTCCGAGAAAAAGGGCGACCAGGGCAAGAAGAAAAGCGCACGAAACGAAGAAGGAGCCGGCGAGCCTGTTTTGCATGGCGGCATTATAGCATTACTAGGTGTTTTGTCGAGAGGGCCTCATTTTCGAAGGCCTGGGAGAACTTTTGCTGGGTAGTGAGGTTCAGATCTATCGTAGATGATCTCAGCGGATACAGCAGTTTTTCGAGGCTTTCCAGCCTCGGCTCAATGAGGTATCGTGCAAGGGCAATATCCTTGAAACACCCGTCCTGCCTGTTTTTTCTGACCCGGTATTTCAAACCCATGGAAAAAGCGCCATCATTAGAGGATATGATGCTGTTCATGATGCTTGCGTATTTATCGAGATCAGAACTGGTCAAGATAGCCAGAAGGGTGAGGGTTTTATATTTTTTCCTGCCGTGGATGTAGAGATTCTTGACCGCGTCTCCGCCGAGAAAGATAACATGGCCCAATTTGTTGATAAAGTAATTGACGATCGGACCCAGGTATTCCCGGTCTTTCTTCTTCAGGAGGTGTGCATATTTTTCAGGACAGGTCTCGAGCCTGAAAAGAGGCGTTGTACTGAAGTGGATCAGCGAAGGGTGGTTGACGTTCGGGGGGCTTTGAGAAAAAAAAGCCGAGAGGATATACTTGTGGTGTCCTGCCGGAGGAAACTTTGGATGCCTGGCGAGTTCATCAGGTGTCTGTTCAACCATAATGCCCTCCGAATGCATCCATTATACTCGGAATGCGCGAAAAAGAAAAGATGGTTTATACGACGATCAGACAGGGAAGCGATGGAGCATTGACCGGGAGGCGCCATGACGCCTCCCGGAGGTGAGCTATTTCTGAACCGGAAAGTTCTTGGCCGAGGCATTCTGGATTGCACCCTGCATCAACTGTCCGCCGCGATAGCCTTTGGTCCAGGCGCTGTAGCCGAAGGACATGGTATAGGCATCGTAGCCGAGCGCCCTCAGGCCGACGACCGGCAGGTTCTGGGTCTGGCCTGTTACGCAGGCAAGAATGATCTTTTTGTTCTTGGGCAGTTTTTTGAGGTTTTCAGCTTTGAAGATGTCCTGGACCGGCATCTGAAGGGCCCCGGGTATATGCCCTTCGCCGAATTCCGCCGGGTTGGGACGCACGTCGACGACCACGAAATCGGTCTTCTTGGCGTTGATCATGGCCAGCACGTCATCGGCCGACACCTGCCAGAACTTGGTTTCGGGTCCCTTGGACATCACGGCGCCGAGTTTCGCCGCCATGTCATCCGCCGCAAAAGCCGCCGGAGCGGAGACCGCCACAGCCAGAGCAATCACCCACGCTACGACCAATACCCTTTTCATCGTCTTTTCCTCCCTCTCCTAAGATTGTTGAATTTCCCCCGTCTCCCGAGAGCATCGCCGTCGACGGGAATGCCCCCCTACAGGACGATTACCTTGTCCGCTTCATGCAGCATCGTAGCGTTGTTGTACTGGCTGCCGCATACGATCTCCTTCGGAAGTCCCTCGGACGTTACTCCCATGTGTTTCGCGCTGTGATCGCAGAAACTCATAGAGACGCCCGGCGTCTTGCACAATGCGGCGAACACCGGAGAGTGCACGATCTTGGTCCCGTCATCCATATTGAAGATTGTGACCGTGTGGCCTTTCGCAAGGGCCGCCGTAGTTATTCCCTGCACTGCTTCCAGATTTTTATCGGTATTCACGAAAATGCCGAGCTTCATGATCCAAGCCTCCTCTCAAATGTCTGCACGGGAAATGCTGATCCCGTTTTTCTACCAGGATATGACTTTATCGCTGGAGAAGATCAGATCGACGATTTTGCCATAATCTTTGTTCTGTCTGACATCCACCACGGTCACGTCATTGGACTTTTTGTGGACCTCCATGATTTTCTTCCCCGTGGCATTCATGTCCTGCTTCTGCAGGTAGAGAATCTTCATAGGTTATCTCCTCGTTCCGGATTATCGGTTAGTTTAGTAGGGTACGATATGGTCGTATTCCAGGAGTTTCTGCGCCAGTTCCTCCGTCGGCACGAAGTCCATGCCGTTGTTCTCCTTCGTGTTCGAGGCA
>JBLMWN010000304.1:0-8302 GCA_050257255.1 Betaproteobacteria bacterium
CGCTTCGACAAGCCATCTCCCCGGAGACTGCCCGCTCAGGCCGAAGACGCCTGCAGGGGCCCGGTATGTCTGGCCACTCTATCCTTATAATATCTTTACTGCCAACGCCGACGGCACGGACCTCAAAAAGATCACCGGCAATCCCAAGTATGACGCCGAACCGGTAGTCTCTGCCGACGGGAAGCAGATCGTGTTCGGGTCGCAGCGCGAGGGAAATTTCGATGTCTATATCATGAATGCCGACGGGTCGAACATGCGGCGCTTGACCGACCGCATTGGCTATAACGGCGGCCCGTGGTTCTCGCCGAACGGGACAAAGATCGTCTGGCGGGCCTGGTATCCCGAGACGGATTCGGAAAAGGCCCAGTGGAAAGACAGCATGGAGAACAACTACATCATCGCCTATCCTCTCGATCTCTGGGTCATGGATGCCGACGGATCGAACAAAAAAATGATCCTCCACAACGGTGCCACGAATTTCGCGCCGTCCTGGCATCCCGACGGTAAGCGCATCATCTTTGCGAGCAACATGGACGATTGGCACGCCGACATCAAGCAGTACGGCCACAACTTCGAGCTCTACCTGATCAACATCGACGGCTCTGGCCTCGAACGCATCACGTACAATAACGTATTCGATAGTTTTCCCATGTTTTCACCCGACGGTAAGAAGATCGTCTGGGCCTCGAACCGGAACCCGCAGAAACCGCACGAGACGGACATCTTTATCGCAGACTGGGAGGAATAACGCGGAGCTTGGAATGCCCTGTTGTTGAAGCCGGTAATACATTCCCGATTTCAGAATTATTTTTTGGTAAACTCTCTCGGGGGGTGGAGCGGTGAAGGATCAGGATAGGACGAAAGAGGAATTAATAAACGAGCTGAACCTGCTGCGTGCACAGTTGAAAAAAAGTGACTGTGACAAAGGCAGGGATTGCATGAAGGCGGAGGAGGCCCTGCGTGAGAGCGAAACGCGCAACCGTGCCATTGTGGCCGCACTGCCAGACTTACTGTTTGTCTTCGATGAGGACGCGCGGTTCGTCGACTACCGCGTGAACACTCCCGGTGCTCTGTTGGCTTCCCCGGAACATTTCATCGGCAAACCCGCACGTGAGATTCTTCCGCCCGACATCGCTGCGCTCACCGAGCAGAAGGTGAAAGAGGTCCTCTCCAGCGGCACGATGCAGGTCTATTCCTATTCTCTGGTCCTTCACGGCGATCGGAGAAATTTCGAGGCGCGCATGGTGGCCAGCGGAGCGTGCGAGGTGCTGGCCATTGTGCGTGACATCACCGACCAACTGAAAGCCGAACAATCACTTCGGGTAAACGAGGCCAGGCTTAGGGAGGCGCAGCAGATCGCGCATATCGGCGATTGGGAGTGGGAAATCGCCAAGAATAAAGTCCATTGGTCCGACGAGCTCTACCGCATTTATGGGTACAAACCGCGTGAAATTTCTCCGGATTACGGCTTTGTCGTGAATGCCATGCACCCGGACAGTAAAGAGCATTTCCTGAAAGCCATCGATGCCGCTCTCAGGGGGAAGAACCCGTTTGATATGGAATATACTTTCTTCCGCAAAGATGGCTCGGTCGCGGTCCTGCAGACGATCGGTAACGTGGTCCGCAACAGCGACGGTGCTCCCGAACGAATGGTCGGAATTGTTCAGGACATCACTGAGCGGAAGAAAGCAGAGGAGTCTTTGCTGCTGTTCAGGAATCTGCTCAATCAGTCGCAGGAGGCGATAACGGTCAATGATCCGGCAACAGGCCGTTTCCTGATCGTCAATGACAAGGCATGCAGCGACCTCGGGTACACCAGAAGCAAACTTCTTACTATGAGAGTCTTAGATATTGAAACAATATTCCCTGACCAGGCCGCCTGGGACGACCACGTAACGGAAGTGAAAAGCAAGGGATCTCTTATCGTAGAGGGCATGAACAGGAGGAGCGATGGGACGCTGTTTCCGGTGGAAGTCAATGCTACCTATACGACCCTGGGACAGAAAGACTACATAGTTGCGGTGGTTCGTGACATCTCCGAACGCAGGCGGAGGGACGAGGCGATACGGGAGAGCGAGGAGCGTTTCCGCCGCGCGTTCGAGAACGCGGCGGTAGGAGCGTCCATCGTCGATACAAGGGGACGGTTTGTGAAGGTCAACAGAAGGCTGTGCGAAATGCTCGGATATTCAGAAGAGGAGCTCCTGCAAAGGACCTTTTCCGATGTTACGTATCCGGATGACATCCAGAAGGGAATGGATGCCTTGGCCAAGCTGATGGGGGGAGAAACGGAGAATATTTCAATTGAAAAGCGCTATATACGCAAGGACGGTCGTATCATATACGGCATCGTAAGCCCTTCCGCGATTCGCGATGAGAACGGCAAGCCTACCCATTGCCTGGGGCTGTGGCAGGATATCACCCAGCGCATGGAGGCAGAGGAATCGCTACTGTTGTTTAGAAATTTGCTCAATCGGTCGAATGACGCGATATTCGTCAATGACCCTGCGACGGGCCGTTTCCTGATGGTCAATGACAGGGCATGCAGCAACCTCGGGTACGACAGAAATAAACTGCTTGCCATGAGGACCCTCGATGTTGAAGCAATCTTCCCGGATCAAGCCGCATGGGATGCCCACGTCAAGGAAGTGAAAAGCAAAGGCTACATGATTCTGGAGGGAATGAACAGACGCAATGACGGCACATTGTTTCCGGTGGAAGTAAACGTCACGTATATGACGTTAGGTGGAACAGATTATATGGTGGCGGTGGTTCGCGACACAACCGAGCGCAAATTGTCGGAGCAGGCCCTTCGGACCAGCGAAGAGCGCCTGTCCAAGGCGCAGAAGATGGCCCACGTCGGTAATTGGGAATGGAACATCGTTACAAACGAACTCTACTGGTCGGAGGAAGTGTATCATATCTATGGCGTTGATCCTGCGCAGTTTATTCCAACATTCGATGCGGTCGGAAAGGCCATGCATCCCGATGACCTGGGGCCTTTTTTGAAGGCGGTGAATACGGCGATATTCGAACAAAAACCCTTTGAGATGGATTATCGCCTCATTCGCCCCGATGGAACGGAACGAACCGTGCATACCATCGGTGAGGTATCCTATGATCCGGCCGGGAAACCTCTCATCAAATCAGGTACGGTTCAGGATATCACCGAGCAAAAGAAAGCCGCGGAGAAACTCCGGCAGAGCGAGGAGTTCGTGAGAAACATCCTGGACACTGTAGACGAGGGTTTCATTGTCATCGACAGGGATTTGCGGATACTGACCGCCAACATGGCATACTGCGGCCAGGTCGGCGGGACCTGCGATACGGTCATCGGCAGTCACTGCTACGAGATTTCTCACAGGAGGCTCCGGCCGTGCTATGAAGAGGGAGAGGAATGCGCTGTTCGACGCGTCTTCAATTCGGGAGAGCCCCATACAGCGGTACACAAACATAGGGACACTAACGGCGCTATCTTGTACGTCGAGACAAAAGCCTTTCCCATAAAGGACGGATCAGGCGCCGTGACCTCCGTGATAGAGACGGTCAACAACATAACCGAAAAGCATCTTCTTCAAGAAGAGCGGCTGAAGACACAGAAACTCGAGGCCATCGGGACACTGGCCGGCGGGATCGCTCATGATTTCAACAATCTGCTCCAGGGCGTGTTCGGGTATATTTCCATGGCCAAGATGACCCTCGACCAAAAGGAACGGTCCCTCGCCATGCTCGCGCAGGCGGAGCAGGCATTGCACATGGCGGTAAACCTCACCAAACAGCTCCTGACCTTTTCAAAAGGCGGTAAACCGGTGAAGAAGAAGACGTCGCTCCGGCCCGTGATCGAGAACTCGGTGAAGTTCGCCTTGAGTGGCTCCCGCGTCGACTACCGTATCACGTTCGATGAGGACCTCCGGCCCGTGGATGCCGACGAGGGACAGATCGGGCAGGTAATCCAGAATATCGTGCTCAACGCCGAGCAGTCCATGCCTCTGGGAGGCACAATAGTGATCACCGCAAGGAATGTGCGTGCGCCGAATACGACGAGGCTGCCCCATCTCCTGGAAAAAGGAAACTATATTGAAATATCCGTTCAGGACAGCGGCATCGGCATTCCCGAGCCGTACCTGCAGAAAATCTTCGATCCCTATTTCACGACCAAGGAGAAGGGCAGCGGACTCGGACTGGCGACATCGTACTCGATCATCAGAAATCATGGCGGGGTGATCGATGTCGTCTCGGAGGCGGGCACGGGAACAGTATGTTCCATCTATCTTCCGGCGACCGATGCTGAAACGGAGTCTCCTGAAGCCCCTGCAGTCTCCCCCGTCGTCCGGAAAGGGAAAATCTTGGTCATGGACGACGAGGAACTGATAAGGGACATCGCCGGAGAAATGCTGAAAATCTGCGGCCATGAAGTGGAATTCGCGGAACACGGCGATGCCGCCATCGAGAAATACCAGGCGGCCCGGGAAGCAGGCAATCCCTTCGATATTCTCATCCTGGACCTGACCGTCCGCGGGGGGCTCGGAGGGAAAGAGACGATCAAGCGGCTTCTTGCGATCGATCCCGGTGTCAAGGCCATCGTGTCGAGCGGCTACTCGAACGATAATGCATTGGCGGATCATCGGGCCTACGGATTTGCCGCGTGCCTGACGAAACCCTATCATCTCGAGGAACTCGCGGATACGCTGAATGCCCTGCTGACGTAACGACGTGTTCCTCGCACTCCGGGAGTCCGCAGCGGGGTGCGGATCGCGGTTTGCGGAATAGAAACAGGAAGATGCTCGGACGCGAACCAGTGAACTGTCGTGAAAAATACACGATGTGCGGGGGACATCAATGAACGTAGAAATCACGAAAGAAGAATATCTCGACTTATTGGACTTGCTGCACATCGCCAGCTGGGTACTTGTCGCCCACAAGACCGAAGAAGATCCGCGCACCAAGAAATACGATAAGATTATTCAGAAGTTCTATGCCCTTGCCGAAGAAATGGGCTCCGGCAACTTGATCGAGCATGATTCAGATGCCGGGAAATACTATCCTACCCGCGAGTTTGAAGAACGCTCGAAAACAATGGACTTCATCGACGAGTTCGTCGGCCATGCATTCTGGGACGAACTGATCATCCGGCTTGCGGAGCGGGACGCCGCCCGTCAGGTGGGCGGCTACGAACAACTGAATCTGCTGAGCCACGAAGACCGGCACGCTCTGGAAGATCCCGCTGGGGAGCGGTATATCGAGGAGTTCAATGAAAACGGGATCGACCGCCTGGAAATCGTCGAGCGGTTCGTCGACCATGATACCTCGAAACCGGTTAGAACGCATGACTGATTTCATAAAAAACGGTTATTCGTTAAAACGTTGAAAAGGTGATATATCCACCACAGGAATTTGCATAACAGTTGGTCGCGTTCAGCAGGGGGGATTAAAAGTATCTTGACTGAGAAACTTCACGCCGGATTCTGGATTCATCCTGTTATGCGCTGCAACTTTAGTCTGTTTGGGCGTCACTGTTGGTAACGCGGCAGCGATGGCGCGTGACTGCTACGTGGGAAAATACTCCTGATGTAACTTTTTTCTGTTTCCAGCGTCTAATAATTCAAGAGGTATAATATATCTATGGCATGCGAGATCAGAGCTATTATTCGGACCCGACCTGCGTGCCAGGATATGCTAACGTGAACAAGAAAGAAGGGATAGGAAATGAAAAAATGGCTTTCTGTTGTACTGACAGCCGGCTTACTCCTTTATCCTTTCGCGGGCTTTGCACAAGACTACGGGCCGCAGACATCGCAAAGACAACAGGCCCCACCTGTAGCCCAGACATTGGTACGCGAAGGCGATTTCGCGATCAAGCTTGCGGCTGAACTCGATCTGGGTAATCCCGCAAACGAAGCAGAGGCCGAGGACATGCTTGCCAGGGCTGGCGTTTCTCCTCTGAACGGGTGGATCTCGGATTACCCCATGACCCCCGAGATCATCGGACAGCTCGGAGATTCTATAGCCGCGGCGGCTGGCGAGGGCAAACTGCCGATGACCGCCGGGGAGGCGACGAAGGGGCTGTATTCCCTGGCCTCGCAGATGAACCTGCCCACGCCGGCAGGTCCGGGTCCGGGTACGGCGCCCGAGGGGCAATCCAATCCTACGGTCGTGAACAATTACTACTATGACCAGGGTCCTCCGATCATATCCTACTATCCGCCTCCGGCGGACTATCTGTACCTCTATGCATGGGTACCGTACCCTGTCTTCTGGTGGGGCTTCTGGTGGCCGGGATTTTTCATCTGCCATAACTTCACTACGACGGTGGTCGTATCGAACGGGGTGTTCGTGGGCAGGACGGCCATCGTGAGCAACCGGTTCATCGACCCGGTCACGAGGACCGTTACGCGCGTCGACCCTGTTGTCAGGACGAGCACAGGTACGGTGCGGCCGATGACCGCGCTGCGGACCGGAAGCGGCCAGTTGTTCAGGACCGCTACTGACATGAGGCGCGGCGCCACCTTGAGCGGCGTAAGCCCTGTCCGGACGGGAACTGCGGTCAGTGGCAAAGCAGCAGGTACACGAGGGTTCAAGACCCTTGAGGCGAGAAAGGGCGCTCAGGCCATCTACTCACGGAGCGTTCAAGGTATGAGCGTTCGAAGTGGGCCTGAAAGAACGATGATGCGTAGCAGCGGGACGCGCTATACCGCGCCGGGCGGAGCCGGGAGATCATACAGCGCGCCGTCGAGGGGCTCTGAAGGCCGAAGCATGGCTCCGACTCCGAGTGCGCCCTCAAGGTCGTACAACCGTCCTATGATGAGGGACGGCGGCGGATACGGCAGGAGCTATGTAGCTCCGAGCGCGCCTCAAAGGTCGCATGGCGGCTCCATGATCAGGGGTGGAGGCGCCACCACGAGACCATACCGGGGCACGGGATGGCGCGGGAACGGGAGGATGTAAGGCAGCAGCTGCTTCGACAATATGTTCCTCATGCGTATGGAGCTAAAATTCAACGGTCTGCTGGATAGCCCAGGGAGTAATAACCCTGGGCTTTTCCGGTTATTGCGCTGACAAAAAAGCAGCGGGGAACCGTAAAGACGCGAAGGGACGCGGAAGTATAAACAAGCGGGAAAAAATTGCCCGATTCTCTTCGTGCTCCTGGCGGCTTCACGGTAAACCCTTTTTTTTCAGCGTTACTGTTTTCAGCGCGTCAGGTGAAAGACGGCAGGGTAACAGTTGGCAGAAGCCTGCTGAAATGGATGGTGAGATATGACGAGGATCAAATACATAAGGCTTGTTCCGCTGCTCGCCGCAGCGATCGTGCTGAGCACGGGTTGTGCCCGGCCGTTCCCGTCACGTATCACGGATCGGGTTGACAAGAAAGTATCGTTCGCCGACCTGCACAAGGACCCCGGAAGCTACAAGGGGAAATGGGTGATGCTCGCCGGCGTCATCGTGGCTTCGATTACTGAAAAAGATGGAAGCACGTACCTCGAGGTCGTCCAGAAGCCTGCGGACAACCAGGGCAGACCGCTCCGGACGGACGAGAGCGGCGGCCGCTTTATCGCCGTTTCAAAGCAGTTTCTCGACCCCGCGATCTACCGGGGCGGACGCGTGATCACCGTGGTCGGAGAAGTGGTCGGCGATTCGGTCAGGCCGCTGGGCGGAATGGCCTACCGGTACCCTCTCCTCGCTGTCGAGGCCTTGCACCTCTGGGAGCCTTCCTATGGGCCAAGATATGAGATCGGCGTCGGTGTCGGCGTGTTTCACGGGTATTAATGAAAACGGATCATCTCCGGCCTCCTGTTAGCGGATGCGAAGACCCAATTGAGGAGCGGTATTCCGAGGAGTTCAATGAAAACAGGATCGACCGTCTGGAAATCGTCTATCGGTTCGGCGACCATGATGCCTCGAAACCGGTTAGAACGCACGACTGATCTCATCATGCCGTCGAGGCGTTCTATTCCCGCTCCTGCTTCAATCTCCCGACCGGCATGACAAAATAGGGTAAGAGACTTACGGCCCGCTTGCGGCAAGCTTCGTCGCCCCGATAAATATGTCGAACCAGCCGGTTGCCATGACGAGCGTGTTGACGCCGAGCCAAAGAAGCGCGGATTGTATCGATGAGAATTTAGGCGCGGAACGGCCGGAATAGAGAATCAGGTCCAGAAAGTTGGCAACAGGATGCGAGCAAATATAGAGGCCGAGAAGGACACCGATAACGCCGTCCCATCGGACCGATCCGGTCAGTGAGAACGTGTAATGGAGGAGGACAGGATAAACAAGCGCCGCAGGGACCAGCGCCCACAAAAGAACGTAT
>JBLMWN010000305.1:0-5679 GCA_050257255.1 Betaproteobacteria bacterium
ACGCTGGTGGCTGCCGTTTGGAGTGAAGGCACCAGCTGGGAACGGAGGGTGACCGCTCCGTCGCTGCTTTCTCCCAACCTCGATCCTTCTTGGTGGGAATGAATAGCGGAAGCTGAGACCCTGTGCTACGAATAAAATCTTTTGCCTGTTTTCGCCAGCTCTGCAAGCGACCTTGGTGGGGTGAACCGCTCGCCGTATTTCTTCGCGAAGCTTTCAAGCTTTTCGACGATGTTCTTCGCGCCGAGTTTGTCCGCGTACCTGAGCAGGCCTCCGCGGAAGGGGGGGAATCCGATGCCGAAAATGAGGGCGGCATCGAGTAAATCGGGCCTTTCGATGATCTTCTCTTCCAGGCAGAGGGCCGCTTCCTTGATCATGAGCAGGACGGGCCGGTCAAGGATTTCTTCGGGTGAGAGTCTTGTCCCTGTCCTCGATCCTGTGAATATTTTACCATATATGGACGCATCCGGTCCGCCGCGCTTCCCTCCCCGGTACAGATAAAAGCCCTTGCCGTTTTTCTTCCCATAATATCCATTCTTATAGAATGCTTCAAGCAGGGGGGACGCTTTCACACGTTCCCCCAGTCCCTGATACAGAATATCCGAAACCTTGTGAGCGATATCGATGCCGATCTCGTCAAGGAGGATAAAAGCGCCCATGGGCATGCCGAACCGGAGGAGCGTCTGATCAATTCCTGCGACTGTCCCGCCCTGTTCGAGCAGCACGACTGCCTCTCCGAGATAAGGCATGAGGATGCGGTTCACAAGGAACCCGGGGCCGTCGTTCACGACCACGGGGAGCTTGCCAAGCCTGCGCGAGAGCGTGGCGACGGCCGAAACGGTTTCCGGAGACGTTTTTTCCCCTTTTACCACTTCCACCAGCGGCATCTTCTCGACAGGATTGAAGAAGTGCATGCCGATGACGCGCTCAGGGTGTTTCGAGACTGCAGCCATCTCAGTGATCGAGAGGGACGATGTGTTCGAGGCATAGATCACGCTGTCCTTCGCGACCGTTTCAAGATCGCGGAGCACGGATTTCTTGATATCCATGTTCTCGACGACGGCCTCGACGACGACATCAGCTCTGCCGAAGCCTGAATAGTCCGTGGTACCGGTAATCCGGTCAAAGCTGTCCCGCGATTGGATTGCGGTCAGGATCCCTTTTTTCCGGCGCTTGCCGAATATCTGCCATGCTTCCTTCAGACCTGCAGCCACCGCTTTAGTATTGATGTCCTTCATCCTGACGACAATGCCCTTTTCTGCAAAGAGCTGGGCAATCCCGCCGCCCATGACCCCAGCGCCCAGCACGCCGGCATGCACAATTTTCATTGGCGAGGGTTGAGGGTCTTTCTTGAGCGCTTCGTTCAGGTAAAATACGGAGATCAGGTTCTTCGATACTTCCGTGGGCACCAGACTTCCCAAAAGCTTTGCTTCATGGGCATAGCCTTCCTCTCTTGAATGCCTCAACCCATAGCGGACCGAATCCAAAGCAGCGAGCGGAGCAGGGTAGTTCCCGCGCGTCTCCTTGAGGACGTTCCTCTCCGCGATACGATACATGAGCAGTCTGGTGAGCGGGTTGTTCAGTCCGAACGTGAGGACGAACGGCTGTTTCGTCCTGATTCCTTTCGGCCGGGATTTTCCGATCGCGTTTTTCGCCATGACAACGGCGCGGTCAGTAAGGATCTCCTTGTACGTGACTTCATCGGAGAGTCCGATCTTTTTCGCCTTTTTCGCATACACGGATTTGCCGGAAAGAATCATGTCGAGCGCGTCGGTAAGCCCCACGAGCCGCGGCAGCCGTTGTGTGCCGCCGAATCCTGGAATGATCCCAAGTTTTACTTCAGGAAAGGCGAGCGCCGTCTTCTGGTCGTTGCTCATGATCCGGTAATCGCAAGCGAGCGCGAGCTCGAGTCCGCCACCCATGCAGGGCCCGTGAATGGCTGCCACGGTGGGGAACGGAAGAGCTTCGAGTCTGGCGAACACTGCCTGGCCCCTGCGCGCGAAAGACTCGCCATCTGCGGCTTCCGTGACGTTTCGAATCTCGGCTATGTCCGCGCCGACGATGAAGTTGCCTTCCTTGCCGCTGCGGAACACGAGCGCCCTGATCTCCTTCTTCCCCGCGAGTTCATCAAGCAGGCGGTCCAGCTCTTCCATGACCGCCACGGTGAGTTTGTTGACCTTCTCATGCGGAAGGTCGAAGGTGACGATTGCGATGCTGTCCTTGTTTACTTCATAGGTGAATGCGGACATACAAATATGCCTTTCCCGAGCTGAAGCAAGGGTAATTATCAAGTAAACTACAAAATCCAAGCTCCAAATCTCAACTAGTTCCAAATTCGAAATACGAATAATCGAGAGTTTGATTTTGGGTCATTGATGATTGAAATTTATCTTGAACTGGTGCTTGGGGTTTTGGTCCTTATGGTTCATTTCCTCTCCACAATCATCGCCCCGCCCTGACCGCCGCCGATGCACAGGGTCGCCAGACCCGTCGATAGCCCCTGCCGCTCCATTTCCTTTAGGAGTGTGATGATGATCCGAAGGCCCGACGAACCCACCGGATGACCAACGGCGATGGCGCCGCCGTTGACGTTCATGATGTCACGCCGGAATTCGCCGACAGGCTCTTCGCCGGGAAGATGTTCGGCAAAGTACTCTTGCGATACCGCCGCCCGTTCTACAGCGATGACCTGGGCGGCAAAGGCTTCGTTCAGTTCGATCAGCTCGATGTCCTTCATGGTCATGCCGGCGAGCTTGAGGACCTTATGAGTGGCATAGAGCGGACTGATGCCCATGCGCGAGGGATCGAAACCGGCAAAAGCGACGGCCCGGATACGACCGAGAGGTTTGTAGCCGAACTCTTTAGCTTTTTCAGCGCTCATGATTACCGCCGCAGCCGCACCGTCGGTGATGGGTGACGAGTTACCGGCAGTGACGGTCCCCAACCGCTTGTCGAAGTAAGGCGGCAGCTTTTCGAGAGCTTCCATGGTCTGGTTCTTTCGCGGACCGATGTCTTCTTCGACGACCTCGAATTTAGGCTGCATGTAGAAGGGGATGACTTCGTTCTTGAACCTTCCCGCCTCGTTCGCAGCGGTCCAGCGACGGTGGCTGGTGAGCGCATATTCATCCTGCTCGCGGCGCGTGATCCCGAAATCCCGCACGAGCACTTCTGCGGTCTCGCCCATGATGAGGCCTGAGATGGGGTCCGTGAGTCCGTCGATCAGGCCTACGACCGGAACAAAGTCCCTGGGCCTGAGCGAAAGCGCGGCCTGCGCCTTTGCTCCGATTGTTTTGGCCCGCTGCACCGCCGTAATGACGTCGCGAAGTTTCTTCTTTAGATAGAAGGCATAGCTCGACATGGATTCTACGCCGCCGATGAGCACGATATCGCTCATGCCCGCGAGGATCTGCGAATAGGCGTTTGCTGCGGCCTGCATGCCGGATGCGCAGTTCCTCTGCACGCTGTATGCCGGGATGCGCTCCGGGATGCCGGCGCGGAGCGCGATCACCCGGGCGATGTTCGCCGCGTCAGCCGGCATGCCCGCGTTGCCCATGATCACTTCGTCGATGCGTTCGCGGTCGAGGCCGATCCTGGCAATGGTCTCTTTCACGACTGCAGCGCCAAGATCAACGGGAGACACGTCCTTGAAAGCTGTGCCCGCCTTTGCGTAAGGGGTGCGGAAACCATCAATGATGACAACGTCTTTCATAAACAAACCTTTTTGCCGCAGAGTATGCAGAAAAAAGCAAAAACCTTATTGATGCGGATGAACGATGAACAGCGTATTCAAGACTTGCACGCAGAACGCTTCATAGACTTTGATCCGCGTTTCTCGGCGAAAATCTGCGGCCAAATAATTATTTCGTCTGTATCTTCTTCAATTCTTCATCCCGCAGTACCCGTCGCAGCACCTTGCCTACGAGGGTTTTCGGGAGCTGGTCGCGGAATTCTATTTCTTTCGGCACCTTGAACTTTGAGAGCTGCTCTCGGCAGAACCGGATGATCTCCTCGGCCGTCGCGTTCTCTCCCTCTTTCAGTACGACGTAGGCCTTGATTTTCTCGCCTAAATACGCTTCATGTGGGACGCCCACCACCACTGCTTCCTTGACCTTGGGGTGGGTGTAGAGTACTTCCTCGACCTCGCGTGGGTAGACATTCTCCCCCACGGTCTTGATCATGTCCTTGATCCTGTCCACAATATAGAAGTAGCCGTCCCCGTCCATTTTTGCGATGTCTCCGGTGTGAAGCCACCCTCCGCGGAGCGCGTAGGCCGTCTCGTCCGGTTTGTTCCAATAGCCTTTCATCACCTGCGGGCCTTTGATGATCAGTTCTCCGGTCTCCCCGACAGGCAGGTCTTGTTCTCCGGTCTCGATGTCCACGATCCGTGCATCGACGTCCGGCCAGGGCAGGCCGATGCTGCCGGGTTTCCGTGTGCCGAAAATGGGATTGGCATGGGTTACCGGCGAGGCTTCGGAAAGCCCGTATCCTTCGACGATCCGCGCTTTGGTCAGATGTTCGAACCGTTCCTGCACTTCATGCATGAGCGGACCGGCCCCGCTGAGAGCGGCTTCAAGCGAGGTGAGATCGTATTTATGGATCTTGGGGTAATTGCTGATCGCCAGGTACATGGCTTGGATGCCGGGGAAGATCGAGGGCCGGTACTTGGTGATGAAGCCAAGAACTTCTTTCGTGTGGAATTTTGGAACCAGAATCAGCTTGGCGCCGGTCGCCACACCGAGGTTCATGGCCGTGGTCATGCCGTAGACGTGGAAGAAGGGAATGGCCGCAAGCACGACCTCATCGCCCTCTTTCAGGTGCGTAAACCACGCCCTGCACTGCGTCGCATTGACCACCAAGTTCCGGTGTGTGAGAATCGCGCCCTTCGGGATTCCCGTCGTGCCGCCCGTGTACTGGAACAGAGCGATATCGTCGGGCGAAACGTCAGCATCCACTGCCGCACCGGGCAAATCCTTGATGAGAGCAAGAAAATCGTAAATCGGTGGAACGCGCTTTACGCTGACCCACTGCTGCTCGATTCGCGCCTTGAGCGGATAGAGCAGGTTCAGGGGAAAGGGAAGATAATCCTTGATGCCGCAGAGAATCAGATGTTTCACATTCGTCTTCGGTACGACATGAGAGACCACAGGGTAGAACATGTCGACCGCCACGAGTGTCTCTGCGCCGCTGTCCTTGAGCTGGACCTCGAGCTCGTGCTCGTGGTACAGGGCGTTGGTCGGGACAGCGACAGCGCCTGTCCGCAGCGTGCCATAGTAGGCAATGACCATCTGCGGGATGTTCGGAAGCATGAGCGCCACGCGGTCGCCTTTCCGTACACCAAGACCTGTAAGGGCGCGGGCAAAGCGGTTCGCGAGTGCGTCGAGTTCAGAGTACGTGATCTTTTTCCCGTAAAAAAGAAGTGCCGTATGATCCGGATACTTCTTGGCGGTCCGGGTAAGAACGCTCCCGAGCGTTATCTCGGGGTAGGCAAGGCTTTGGGGAACGGCGGCCTCATAAAATTTGATCCATGGCCGTTCGATGTTCGTATGTGTCATAACGGCAGCCATTGGGAGCCCTCCCGCTCTTGTCCTCCGACATCTCCGATTGCGTCTCTCATGCGAGAAAATTTCAGATAAAAATCGTCCGAAATCTCTAGTACTATTATACCACGATCGGGAACAGGGG
>JBLMWN010000306.1:0-3233 GCA_050257255.1 Betaproteobacteria bacterium
TTATTTTGCAGCCATCCTGCGTTGGCAAGGACATAGAGCCTTTCGGTGAATAAATAATCCACCTTCAGGTCCGTAAAATAGTTTTCCGCCGTCTTCACTTTGTCAGTTTCCCCGTAGACCACCCCCAGTTTCCACGTGACCAGAACCTTGTCGGTGAATTGATATTTCAACTGATTTTTCGCGGCCAGGCTTGTGACTTCCGTATTGCCGCCGGTTCTGACATAGGAAACCTCCCCTTCATCACTCCATTTTCTCCCCGGTTCATCCTCTCCCAATGCACCCATACCAACCGCACTGATCCCGATAAACAACACCATGGCGAGCACCGTCCGATTGTTCATAGCTACTCCTTTTCTGAGCGTAACGCAGTCGCAACAACTGTTGCTTGTGCGCGGTGTCTTCCTGCCGCGGAGACACGGACTCCTGTTCCCTCGCTGCACATCACTCCGTCATACTGTCTCCAAATCCGATGCGCAATGTGCGCATGCGCTGCCTTCAGAGTACCGCGGACAGGCAGTAACGACATTCCTCTGTGGCCAACATTCAAAAAAACCAGGGTTTACTTGAAATTATAGCACACCAGGTCATTCTGGCCTGCAGGGCGATACCCATATATGGCGTTGACGGTTGCCCCATGCCGCGTCTGGCGCGACTCGACGTTCCTATCGCACCGCATAACATCTTGGTACGCGGGATCGACAAAACCGGCATATTTGCCGATGATCAGGACAAAGCCCTATTTCTGAAACGGTGGGAGAAAACGTCTCGGCAGGGAAGTGCTCCACCTATTAGAGACAGCGCACGGTATTGAAGGCGCGACACCTGCAGTGAAAAGATCTCGGTTCTCAAGAAAGAAGTTTCGTGTTCACTCGCTGAAGTTTACTCCGGAATTCTGTGCGAAGCGGACGTGACTTTAGCAGAAAAGAAAGGAATTTCAAAACAAAAGACCGGACCCCAGGGGTTCTGGAGGCAGGTTTTTCTCGAATGTCCGCAGCCCGGGCTCTAGCGCCGGGTAATGAGAAGGATGACGCCCGCTGCCACGGCAGGCACCGCGAGAATGACGCCCCTTCCGGTGAAGCGGACATGGAACAGCGACACCAGGCCGCCCGCGATCAGCCAGGTCCCCAGGAGAATACTGCCTATCTGCTTGCTGATCTTTTCGCTGTTGTCCGTGATGAAAAGCAGAAGGCCGGTCACGATCCCGAGTACGGCGACGATGATGCCGCTTTTCGGGAAGGAGACGCCGCCGAGATGGAGCAGGCCCGTCAGAACCAGCCAGATGCCGAGAAGGATGTTCGCCTATATCTTCATGAGGAGCCTTCCTTAAGACAGTAAGAACGCTGTTGGTGATGCGCTCTAAAGATCCCTATCGGCCCCTGTCATTTGAGCGATAAGTCCACCGGCTGTTCTTTAGCTTATCCTTTTGTTCCGGCACAAATGACTTGGCCCGATCAGGAATGTGCGTTCCGGTTCGATCTTTTGAGACCGCAGGATCACGTCCTTGATCACGCGCGCCTTCGGAAAAGCAAGCTGTCCCAGAACATCGTCATATATCTGGATGCTCGCCAGGAGAATCTTCTCCATCTCCGCCTCCTTCCGGCAACGGTCGCGCCGTTCCGGCCCGTCAGTGGACACAAGCGCATCCCGGCGCCATCAATAGGCCTCCTCGTTTCCGAGAACGTCCGCATCCGTTATCCTCGATCTGAAGATGCGATACACCCATACTTTGTAAGCGATCACGATGGGAACGAAGAGGAGGGCCACGACCGTCATGATCTTCAGGGTGTAAATGCTCGACGAGGAATTGAAGATCGTGAGGCTGTGCACGGGGTCGATGCTGGACGGGATCAGGTTCGGGAAGAGCCCGATCACGCCGGTGGACACGACCGCGACGATCGTGACGCAGGACGATGCGAAGGCCTTGAGCGGGCTTCCCTTCTCCAGGAACACCTTGATGCTGAAAAGAGCCGCAACCGCCAGGACCGGTGCGGCCAGCAGCAGAGGCGTGTTCAGGTAATTGTCGTACAGCCTCGTGAAGACGGCAGTGGCCGCGAGGAACAGGACGGCGACGCCAAGCTCCGCATACCAGAGCCTTCCCGCCAGGGACGTCGCCCGGTCACGCAACTCGCCCTCGGTCTTGATGCTCACGTAGAGGCTGCCGTGAGTCAGGAACAGGAGCACGAAAAGCGCGCCGGTCAGAAGGCCATAGGGGTTCAGCAGCGAGAGGAGCGACCCGTGGTATCCCGTGGCATCCATGGGAAGGCCGCTGAAGATGTTCCCGAAAGCAACTCCCAGAAGCAGCGCGGGGAGGGCGCTGCCGATGACGATGCCGGCGTCCCAGGCCCCGGCCCAGCGGTCGCTGCCGATCTTGTTCCGGAACTCAAGCGACACGCCGCGGATGATGAGCGCAAAGAGCAGCAACAGAAGGGCAGAGTAAAGATAACTGAACATGAGCGCATAGGTCCCGGGGAACGCAGCAAAAGTCGCTCCGCCCGCCGTCAGGAGCCAGACCTCGTTGCCGTCCCAGACCGGGCCGACGGTCCTGATCAGGACCTTCCGGTCCCCTTCGCTCCGCCCCAGATACTGGTGCAGCATGCCCGTGCCGAGCACGAAGCCGTCAAGCATGAAATACACGGCCCACAGGACCGACCAGAGAACGAACCATATGACTTGGAATTCCATATTATGCCTCCTCTTCCTTCAGGGGTTGAAGCGCGGGAACTGTTCCGCCGTCCGTCCCTGCGGGAACGGCGATCGCTGCCGCCCCGTAGGCGGCCGGACCCTTTTTCGCGAACTTCGACAGGAGATAGATATCAACCACGCCGAGCCCGCCGTAGAGTAGCGTGAAGCCCAGAAGGGATGCGATGACCTGTCCGGTGCTGATGGACTGCGATACGGCATGGGTGGTCTTCAGGACCCCGTAGACGATCCAGGGCTGCCTGCCCACCTCAGCCACGATCCAGCCGAGCTGGCCGGCGATGTATGGGAGCGGGATGGCGAAGAGCATGAGCTTCAGGAAGAGCGAATGGGACTCCAGGGTCCCCCGTTTCGCGTAGACGACCCCCATGATCGTCATGAAGAGCATGGCGAACCCGAGCGCGAGCATGAGCCGGAAGCTCACGAACGTCGGCATTACGGGCGGACGGTCATCCTTGGGGAAGTCCTTCAGACCCTTGATCTCGGCGTCGGGGGTGTGGAACGCAAGGTAGCTCAGCAGGCTCGGCACGCAGAGA
>JBLMWN010000307.1:0-3871 GCA_050257255.1 Betaproteobacteria bacterium
CATTTCTTCTGCGCTTTCAAGACATACCATGGAGACATTCTTCACGCCGAGCCTGCGGGCCGTTCTGGCAACATCCATGGCCACGATCCCGCCGCCGATCACGAGCACATTGCTTCCGAGCGTGGGCTTTTTTCCGAAAGCCACATCAGTCAAAAACGGTATGGCAAGAAGTACGCCGGGGCCGTCCACGCCGGGAATCGGGATCGACCGGCTCTGGGAAAGCCCGATTGCGATGAGCACGGCTTCATGCTTCTTCGTAAGATCATCCAGCTTCACGTCCTTCCCAATCTCACAGTTTGTTTTCACTTCGACGCCCTTCGATATGACATCGTCGATGTCTTCCTTGAGTACTTCTCTCGGCAGACGGTAGGGAGGGATTGCGCACACGAGCATGCCTCCCAGGGCTGGATGGCGCTCGTAAATCGTAACTCTATAACCGAGGTTCGACAGGTCGTTCGCTGCCGCGAGACCGGACGGTCCGGAGCCGATAATGCCCACGCTTTTATTTTTTGTTTTCGGTATGAGCCTGCGCTTGGCGCGGCGGTAATCGAGCGACTTCTCGATTGCGAAACGCTTCAGGTGCCGGACCGAAAGGGGTTCGTCCACACCGCAGCGGCGGCACGCCTGCTCGCAGGGATGGTGACAAATCATGGAGCAAACCGAGGCGATCGGATTGGGCGCCGTGATGACCTCAAAGGCCTCGGTGTACCTACCCTGGGCTATCAGGCCCACATAGGCCTGCACGTCCGTGTGCGCCGGGCACGCGGCCCGGCAGGGTGAATAGGGACGTGTCTCTTTGATATCATCCCCGTAGGGGCGGTACGGCTTCACTTCCTCGGTCTTTTGAATCGCCATGAATTACTCCTGGTTAGCACTAAAAATTTATCGCTCGCAGAGGCGAAAAAGGCGTAAAGAAAGACGGGAGAAAAAAATCTTTAAGTATTTATTTCATCCGCGTTCTCCGCGTATCTGGGAGAAACCCATGCTTTTACTCTTTTTTCGTCAACAGCTCCAGCATCTCCAGACGCGTTGATTCCTTACTGCGGAAGCTGCCCCGCACCGCGGAGGTGACGACCCGGGCGCCGGGCTTCTTCACGCCGCGCATGCTCATGCAGAGGTGCTCGGCATCAATCACGACCATTGCGCCCTTGGGCTTGAGCCGCTCCACGATCAAATCGATGAACTGCGCCGTCAGGCGCTCTTGCACCTGAGGACGCTTTGCAAAAATCTCCAGCGCCTTGGCGAGGCTGCTGATGCCCACGATCTTCCCCGCTCCCGGGATATAGGCGATATGCGCCTTGCCGGAGAACGGCAAAAGGTGGTGCTCGCACATCGAATGAAACGGGATGTCGCGGATCATCACCATCTCATCATGGCTCTCGCCCACCATGGGTTTGAGCAGCGCCCCCGTGTCCGCCTTGATGCCCGAGAAAATCTCCCCATACATTTCGGCAACGCGCGTGGGAGTTTCCTTCAATCCCGGCCGGTCGGGGTCTTCGCCGATGCCTTCGAGAATTAACCGAACGCCTTTTTCGATTTTTTTAGTATCCATACGGAATATTACCAAATATCCAAATTCAAAAAGCCAATTACCCAAACGTTTAGAACATTGTACTTTGGTGTTTGAGATTTATTTGGGAATGGGTGCTTGTTATTTGGAGCTTGTCTCTATGATTCTCTTCTCCGTCACGATCTTCTTCACCGGTACATCATGCGAATCAGTTGGAATATTCGGCACAATCTGCACATCAAAGGCGACGGCAACGGTCATCTTGTTGAATGATGAAAGGAGCTTATCGTAGAACCCCGCTCCATATCCAAGCCTGTTTCCCCGCTCGTCAAACGCAGCGCCCGGGACGACGATAACATCTATTTCATCAAGCTTGGCCGGTAATAACCCGCGTGGCTCGGGAATTCCCCATATGCCAGGCGAAACATCCTTGTCGAAATCTTTTATCTCGAAAAGTTCGAGCGCGCTGCCCTTGACCTTCGGAAGAATGACCCGTTTTCCCGCAGCAAGCGCCCGCCGGATCATGGGTCCGGTTTCCACCTCACTCCGGAAGGATGCAAAGAACATGATAATACGCGCCGACTTAAATTCGGAAAGGGAAAAGAGCCGCCCTTCGATCTCCCGGCTTTTTGACGACCGCTGCTCCGGCGGAATGCCGTCCCGTGCTGCCAGGACCTTTTTTCTGATCTCTTTTTTCACCGGGAGGAATTATTTCTTCATCAACTGGTCGAGCGCGGCCTTGATCTTCTTCGCCTCTTCGCGTGCGCCGGGAGAGGCGTCATAAGGAGATTTCCCGTCGAGGTCCGCGGTCACGGCGTCGCCGGAATAGCTCATAAAGCCGAGAAACGTCATACCTTCAAGATGGCGAAGGATAAAATCTTTCTCGGATTGCTGCCGGATCTTGTTGCCGACAACAAATACTTCTTTGACCCCAAGGCCGCGGGCGAGAGATTCTATCTGCCGGGCTGTCTGCATGCTCCGCTGTCCCGGCTCCACCACTACGATGAAGGCGTTGACGCTTCCGGCGGTGCCGCGCGTCAAATGCTCGATACCGGCTTCCATGTCCAAGATGACAACCTCATCGAGTCTGAGAATCAGATGGCTGATCAGACGGCGCAGGAGCACGTTTTCAGGGCAGTAGCAGCCAGAACCGGCTTCTTTGGACTTCCCAACAACCAGAAGTCGTACCCCTTCGTGCCTGATACTATAGGTTTCCGGAATATCATCCACCTTCGGGTTAAGGGTGAACATACCGCCCGGAGCTCCCGGTCTCGACCCGGTCCGTTCCTCGATCAAATCGGCTTGCTCAGCGAGCGGCAATGCACGGGATGCCGCTTCGGGCGATATGCCAAGCGCAGAGGCAAGGTTCGCGTCGGGATCTGCGTCAACTGCGAGAACTTTTTTCCCTTCTGCTGCATAGAGTCTTGCCAACAGGCCGGCCAGCGTGGTTTTTCCCACGCCGCCCTTGCCGGTTATTGCGATTTTCAAACCAATCTCCTCAAATAAGTAAATCAAAATAACATCTATTCAACAAGAGTGTCAAGGATTTTTTGTTTTCCCGTGGAGCTATGGTTGGCTACAATTTACGCAATTTCAACGACAATTTTCCGTACTTTTTATGGAGAGGAATCCTGCCATTGTTTGATTTATTAAATATATTCATGGATTTTCCGATATGATTAGCTGTCCACAGAGGGGTAGGGCCATGACGGTCGATGTGTGGCTTGAGAAATGGGCAGGATCTTGCGGAGGGGCTAGCTGCCGTCAAAAGCATTCCTGTTCAACAATCAAAAGCCGTTCAGGGAGGGGACGACTCAAGTATTATTCTCAAGTATGACACGAAAAACAGTATAAAAATATCAAAAAAACAATATATTACAGATTGTACTAAGGGGTTTGGCTGGCCGGAAAAGCTGCAGTGCCCGTTTTTGGACAGTCGCTTTTCGTCAACTTGCTTTTCAGCAACAAAGATGTTACATTCCGGCTGGAAATTGAAAATATGACAAAATGCCGAATAAATGTTAAAACGTTAAGCCTCGGCGAACTTCAGGCCAAGCTTGTTGACATTGGCCTGAAAACGTATCGGGCCGGCCAGATCCTCAAATGGATATACACGCACCGCTCCGTTTCGTTTGATGGCATGACGAACATAGCAAAAGTGGAACGCGGTCTGCTTGCCACCATCTTTACCATATCGTCGCCGAGCATCATCAGAACGGAAGTATCCAAGGACGGCACAAGAAAGTTCCTCTTTGAGCTCGAAGACCGTCACAACGTCGAGAGCGTGCTGATCCCTGACGAGGACAGACAAACGCTCTGCATCTCTTCGCAGGTAGGTTGCCGGCAGGCGTGTCGTTTCTG